>CAZJXH010000207.1:0-6954 GCA_964549475.1 uncultured Oscillospiraceae bacterium | reverse complement strand
TTGCCCATACACTGAAAGGCGTCGGAGGCAACATCTCGCTGATCGGCATTCAAAAAGCCGCTGCGGAATTGGAAGCGGCCATTTTGCAAAAAAAAGAAGATCAATATGCCCCTCTTCTGAAGCAGCTGGGGTCCGCCCTGGAGTCTTTTGAAAAAGGGATGAAAGAAATGGCGCTCCATAAAGCAGCGTCCGATGAACCCCCTATTCCTGCAAGTCCGAACCCGGTTGCCGATCGCCCGTCCGATGAAGCCGCACCCCTTGATCGTTCAGCAGTCGAGCCGCTGCTGCAGAAGCTGGCGCAGCTTGTCTGGAATGACGATGTGGATGCCATGAACACACTGGAGGAAGTTCAGTCCGCTTTGGGAGATTCTTGTTTCAAGGATGAACTCAAAGAGTTGAATGATTATCTGGACAATTACGACTTTGACGCAGCAAAGATACCGCTTAAGAAAATCGCCGGGGAATTGGGGATCAACATTGAGGAGAGAAACTAGATGGATGAATTTTTGAGACAACAGACAATTCTAATTGTGGATGATGCAAAAACGAACATCGATATTCTTGCGGAGCTGCTCAAACCGGATTTTAAAATCCGAGCGGCGACCAATGGAGAAAAAGCGCTGGAAATCGCTTTTTCAGTGAATCCTCCCGATCTGATCCTCCTGGATGTGCTGATGCCGGGGATCGACGGATATGAAGTATGCAAAAGGCTGAAAGCTTCTTCTCAGACCAAAAACATCCCGGTCATTTTCATCACGGGGAAAGTCACCGAGGAGGATGAGATTTATGGATTCAATCTCGGCGCAGTTGAATACATCACCAAACCATTCAGTCCTGTTATTGTAAAAGCCAGAGTCAACACCCATGCGGAACTGAAACGGCATCGGGATTATCTGGAAGGAATCTCTTATCTGGATGGACTGACCGGGATCCCCAATCGGCGGAAATTCAATGAGTATCTATCCTTCGCCTGCGATTTTTCCCACCGCGAACAAGCGCCGGTTTCCATGATTATGATGGATATCGACCATTTCAAGCTGTTTAATGATCATTACGGACATCAGGAGGGGGATACCTGCTTGATTAAGATCGCGCAGGCTTTATTAAAAACAACTGTGGACAAGACGGATATCATTGCAAGATATGGCGGAGAGGAATTCGCGTGCATTATGCCGAATAAAACAAAAGAAGAGGCGGCAGCGCTTGCGGAGAAATTGCGCCTTGCCGTACTGGACCTGAACATTCCCCATAAAAAGTCCCTTGTCGAACCCATTGTCACCATCAGCCTTGGCGTCGCGACCGTCATCCCTTCTGCGGCTTCATCCTGCAAGGACCTGCTCAAAGCTGCGGACGAAGCTCTTTACCGGTCGAAAGAGAGCGGAAGGAATAAAGTGAGTGAGTAAATTAATAAACATCCCTGTTTGTATAAAAAGGCTGTTGTCCCGGAATGTTTCTATTCGCCGGACAACAGCCTTTTTTCATTCGGGAGACAGGGTCCAATCGAGCGGATTATTCCTGACCGGCGCCTTTTTTGGGTTTCTTGATGACTTCGGGCTGGATGACAACTGATTTTAACGATACCGCCGCTGCGGGCTTGGATGTTGATTTCTTCTTTTTTTCTTCTTTCTTGATATTTTTGTTTCCCATATGCAATCACTCCTTTATACATGAAAAAAAATTATTTTCTCTTTCTATATTATAGCAACAGTTTTAAAAAACCACAATGGAAACATGGGTGCAATATGGGGACGGTTCTCGTGTTGCATTTTATTTTGTTTATGCAACACGAGAACCGTCCCCATATTGCACCCATATTGCACAAGAACCGTCCCCATGTTTCAAAACCTATTGACAAACGCAAAATTTTAGCCTAAAATCGAATAAAACTGAATATCCGCTAAACCGATGAAGTGGAGATAACGGTATTTCGTGCAGTTACAGAGAGCGCGGGAACGATGAGAGCCCGGCACAACGCAGAATATCAAATGGACCACGGAGGGCACAGTCAAAAGGAGATGTCTCATTTCCCGAGTATTCTGTGACGTGACGCACACGTGAGGTGCGGGGAATATGATTGTATTCCAATGAGAGTGCAGGATGAAATGTCTTGCAAATACAAGGTGGTACCACGGGTGAATTTTAAGCACTCGTCCTTGACAAATTGTTTGTCGCGGGCGGGTGTTTTTGTTTTCCAAAAAAGGAGGGTACGACCATGATCAGACCAACAATCGACGAAGCCCGCGCGCAATGCGGGGAGAACACCATCATTCCGATCTGTCTGGAGCTTTATTCCGACATCCGGACCCCGATCGAAGTGCTGCGGTGTTTGAAAGAAAAAAGCAGCCAGTGTTATCTTTTGGAAAGCGTGGAAGGCGGCGAGAAATGGGGAAGATATTCCTTCCTGGGATATGATCCGAAGCTTTCTGTCACCTGTATGGATGGAATCACTAAAATCCACTATTATAAAAACGGGCAAAATAAGGTGTTCGATTCAGCAATCCATCCGAACGATGTTCTTCGACAGGTCCTGTCGGAATATAAGAGTCCCGGACTGGATTTCATGCCTCCATTCACCGGAGGGCTTGTCGGGTATATTTCCTATGACTACATCAAATACAACGAGAAGTCACTGAAGCTCCTCAATGAAAACAAACCGGGGTTCGACGATCTGCATCTGATGCTTTTTGATAAAGTCATCGTGTTTGATCATCTGCGCCAGAAAATCATGCTGATCGTGAATATTAAAACAGCAGATTTTGAAAATAGCTATATCGCCGGTGTGATTGAATTGAAAGAAATGGAACGGATGCTCCAATCCGAAAAACCCGGGGAAAAGGCAAAATCCCATCTTTCGTCGGAGTTTACCCCGCTTTTTTCAAACGAACAGTACTGCAGGATGGTTGAAAAAATCAAAAAGCATATTTTTGAAGGGGATATTTTCCAGGCGGTTCTCTCCAATCGCGTGGAAGCGGACTTCAAGGGCGATCTTCTTCCGACCTATCGCGCCCTGCGAACCATCAATCCATCCCCCTATATGTTTTATATCAGCCTGGGGGATACCCAGATCGCCGGCGCGTCTCCGGAAACGCTGCTGTCTTTGAAATCCGGCAGACTGTCCACTTTCCCGATCGCAGGCACCTGCCCCCGCGGTCAAAACAGAGAAGAAGATGAACAATTTGTCGCAGAACTTTTGGAAAATCAGAAGGAACTGGCGGAACACAACATGCTGGTGGATCTGGGACGGAACGACCTGGGCAGGATCAGTGAATTCGGCTCTGTCCGGGTCGAAGAATATCAGAAAGTATTGAAGTTTTCTCATGTTTCCCATATCTCCTCCATGGTCACCGGAACACTAAAAAAAGGATTGGACCCGTTCGATGCGCTGATATCGGTCCTGCCGGCGGGTACGCTTTCCGGAGCCCCTAAAATAAGGGCTTGTGAGATCATCAACGAACTGGAAGGAAACAAACGCGGCATTTACGGCGGCGCGATCGGCTATATCGATTTTGCCGGAAACATGGATTTATGCATCGCCATCCGCATCGTCGTCAAGAAAGCAGATAAAATCTACATCCAGGCGGGAGCGGGAATTGTGGCGGACAGCATTGCTGAAAAGGAGAATGCGGAATGCATCAATAAGGCAAAAGCGATGATGAAAGCAATCGAACAATCACAGGAGGTGGAAGGATGATCCTTTTAATTGATAATTATGACAGCTTTTCCTATAACTTATACCAATCCATCGGAATGGTCAATCAGGACATTAAAGTGATACGAAATGATGAGCGGACAATGGAGCAGATTGAAGCGCTTCACCCAACCCATATTGTCATTTCTCCCGGTCCCGGACGACCTTGCGATGCAGGAATCTGCAAGGCGGTCATTTCACATTTCAAGGGAAAAGTCCCGATTCTCGGCGTGTGTCTGGGGCATCAGGCCATATGCGAAGTGTTCGGCGGCGAGATCACGTATGCCAGAACGCTGATGCATGGCAAAAAAAGCACCATCCATATTGCGAACGGGAATCCGATTTTCCGGGGACTGGCACCCATCATGGAAGGGGGAAGATACCATTCTCTCTGTGTGAAAAGAGATTCTCTGCCGGATTCGATCCTGGTGATCGCCGAAGACGACCAGGGAGAGGTCATGGGGGTAAAACACAGGGATTACGATATCTATGGGGTTCAATTCCATCCGGAATCCATTCTGACAAAAAACGGGGATCGGATCATTTCGAATTTTCTTGCGATTGGAGGGAATGCATATGATTAAGACAGCCATCCGGGAACTGCTGAACGGCAGCAATCTGACTCTGGATACCACGAGGAAGGTCATGAGCCAGATCATGGAGGGAAATGCCACCAATGCCCAAATTGCAGCGTTTCTGATTGCAATGCGTGTCAAGGGAGAGACGATTGATGAGATTACAGCCTGCGCCATGGTCATGCGGGAAAAATGCACTAGACTTTCCCATCAGAACGATGTGCTGGATATTGTCGGAACCGGCGGGGATGAGGCATCCACCTTCAATATTTCGACGGTTTCATCCTTTGTCGTCGCCGCAGGCGGGATTCCGGTCGCCAAACACGGCAACCGGAGCGTTTCCAGCAAATGCGGCAGCGCGGATGTACTGGAGGCGCTGGGCGTGAGAATCGACCTGACTGCCGAACAGAGTGCAAAAGTACTCCAAAAAACCGGAATCTGCTTCATGTTCGCACCGACATACCATGCGTCGATGAAATTTGCCGCTCCGGTGCGAAGAGAACTTGGGGTGAGAACGATTTTCAATATCCTGGGGCCTTTAGCCAACCCGGCCGGTGCGAATATGCAGCTGCTGGGGGTCTACGACGAGAATCTTGTCGAACCGCTTGCCAATGTGCTTGCCAATCTGGGAGTGAAACGGGCCATGGTGGTGCATGGGCACGACGGACTGGATGAAGCGACCCTTTGTGATACAACAACCATCTGCGAGGTATCGGAAGGAAGGCTGAACAGTTTTTTCCTGACACCGGAACAGCTTGGATTCGCGCGGTGCGCGCGGACAGACCTGGTAGGAGGGAATCCGCGGGAAAACGCTGCCATTGCGATGGAAATCCTGAATGGCAGGAAGGATTCGAAGAGGGATGTCGTGGTTCTGAACGCGGCGCTTTGTCTCTATATGTCCTACAATAACCGTACGCTACGGGATTGCGTGAAAATGGCGGAATCAATTCTTGACAGCGGGAAAGCAAAGAAACTGCTGGCGGATTTCATCGCTTTTTCCAATGAGGTGCCCCTATGATTCTTGATCAGCTTGTCCAATCCACCCTCCGGAGAATCGAGCAGGCAAAACAGGTCTTTCCGCTTGAAAAAATGAAATCGCTTGCTACAAGGAGTAAAACACCGTTTGTCTTCGAAAAAACATTGAAAAAGGGTCGCGTCCCTGTGGATTCCACTTCCATGGCCTTTATCTGTGAAGTGAAAAAGGCATCCCCCTCAAAGGGTGTCCTTGTCACGGATTTTCCTTACGTAAAAATCGCACAGGAGTATCAGAAGGCCGGAGCGGACGCGATTTCTGTGCTGACTGAACCGGAATTTTTCATGGGGAGCGTGGAGTACTTGCGAGAAATCAAAGCGAATGTGACCATTCCGATTCTGCAAAAGGATTTCTTCGTGGATGAATATCAGATTTATGAAGCCAGTGTGCTTCATGCCGATGCGATTCTTCTGATCGGAGCGATCCTCGGCACTGGAAAAATGAAAGAGATGATCCGAATCGCAGACAGTCTGGGGATATCCTGCCTGGTTGAAACCCATGACGAAGAAGAGATCCGAATGGCTCTTGCTGCGGGAGCACGGATCATCGGGGTGAACAACCGGGATTTGAGAACATTCGAGACGGACCTCCGGAACAGCATCCGGCTTCGTGCCATGATACCCCGCGAGATCCTTTTTGTTTCAGAAAGCGGAATACGAAGCACAGACGATATCGATATTCTTCGCGGGATTGGCGCCGACGGGGTATTAATCGGCGAAACCCTGATGAAAAGTAAAAAAATCCGGGAAGATCTTGCCATTCTGAAAGGAACAAACAAACCCGGTGATGGAAAAAAAGAACCGGTCGTCCTGGACAGAAAAGAAAAATCAGACTGCATGGAAAAGTCGAAAGAGCTTGCTGCTGGGAACCGCACGAAAAGAAATGCGGAATGTATGGTAAAAGTCAAAATTTGCGGAATCAAGAGTTTCAAGGACATCGAATATGTGAACGAAGCGCTTCCGGATTACATCGGGTTTGTCTTTGCCAAAAGCAGACGGCATGTTGATTTCAACAAAGCGTATCTTCTGAAGTCTGAATTGGACAGGCAGATCAAGGCAGTCGGCGTGTTTGTCAATGAAGATATCGAATTTATCAGCAAGTGTTGTGACCGCGGCGTCATCGACATCGTGCAGCTGCATGGCGACGAAGACGAGAAATACATCCGTCGTCTTAAAAAAACAGTGTACAAACCAATTATCAAGGCGATCCGGATCAAAGCGGGACCGGCAGAAACAACGGCCGAACCGGATCGGTCGCTGGGTATTCCGGCAAAAATAATCAAACAGATCGACTACCCCCTTTTTGACACCCTGCAGAAAGACTCATACGGCGGAACCGGCAGGACATTTGACTGGTCTGCAATCGAAGGGGTCGGACAGCCATTTTTTCTCGCAGGCGGGCTCCATATCAACAATATCGAAAGTGCGATCCGGTCGAACCGGCCGTTTTGTGTCGATATCAGCAGCGGAGTCGAGACAAACGGGATGAAGGACAGGCAGAAAATCATCGACATTATTCAACTGGTAAGGAGTGTGAAGTAAATGAGCAAAGGAAGATATGGGATCCATGGCGGGCAATATATTCCGGAAACCCTGATGAACGCAGTGATTGAACTTGAAAATGCCTATGAGTTCTATAAGAACGACACCGGTTTCAAA
>CAZJXH010000206.1:0-7035 GCA_964549475.1 uncultured Oscillospiraceae bacterium | reverse complement strand
CATAATGCATCCGCATACTCCGGAAATTCAAAAAGCGCCTGATCGATCAGTTTGATCGCCGTATCATCATCGCCGGACAAATGACAGAGAAACCCTTTTTCGTTCAGTGCATAGGGATTCTTTGAGTCCAGTTGAAGGGTCTTATTGAAATATTTCAGTGCCAGGGACTCTTTTTCTTCGCGCATGGCGATCATCCCAAGGATCACGTAGGACCCGACGAAATTCGCGTTCTGTTTCAAACAGGCAAAGCAGCTCTTCTTCGCTTCCTGGAAATAGCCGCCCATGAATTGGG
Organism: uncultured Oscillospiraceae bacterium; assembly: GCA_964549475.1. GTDB lineage: Bacteria > Bacillota > Clostridia > Saccharofermentanales > UBA5734 > JBBQKF01. Next base: position 6,743 of record CAZJXH010000206.1, on the reverse strand, counting down.
TATCGGCGATGTCATACAACAGGTCAAGATCGAGAGGATCGATTCTCCTGCATTGGATGTAGCATTCCAAGGCCTTGATGGTCCGGTCCAATGAGGCATATGCCTTGCCCAGGCCTCGAAGGGCCTCATACGAAGGATTGCCCATGGAGCAGACAATTTCGAAACACCCGGCGGCTCTTTCGTACTGCTCCAGATTCAGCAAGGAGAATCCACGGGCCAGCAGACCCAGCTTCTTGTCGCTTGACCGCTGGTAGCAGTCCTGTGCGTCCTGCAGCGCTTTCTTGTTCTCTTTCATCAGGAAATAGGTGTTGGACCGCAGATAATAGCCTACGCTGTCCCGCGGGTCGTTCGAGATGAATGCGTTGCAAAAGCCGAGTGCGCATTGGTACCGCTTCAGTTTCTTGAGTACTTCGATCTTGGTCACCAGGGTTTTCTGGCTTTTGGGCTGCAAGAGTAAAATCTGGTCACACCAGAAAAGTGTTTTCTTATGCTGCAGATTGCTTTCGTATTGTTCGATCACCTGGAACATCTGCTGAACAATAAAAGCGGTCTGTTTCTTCACGTTTTTATTTTGTGCCGGAGAGGAGATGTTCAACTTGGAGATTTGCGCTTCATAATCATCCAGGAGCAATCCGATCTCATCCTCCTGCGCGGAAAGATTTCTTGTTTTACGGTAAAAAGACATTCTTGACTTGAGCTCATACCTGTCCACCCAGATCTTTTCGACACCTGCTGCCATTGCCAGCTCCCGGTATTGCTCCAAAGCGAATTTCTTGTCCTCGATAAGCCCCTCGGAATAGATCAGATAACGGATCGAAACCAGGGGAAACCATTTCATAAACAACTGGTAGTCTGCACCATAGACAGAATCCTGCGACCGGAGATAAAACCGGTAGGGGGTCGGACGGGCGGTGAAAGAAGGCCTCATTTCCTCCAAAAGCCCCCATGCATCCGCCATTTCATTCTTTTCCATATGCAGCAGAGCGATGACCATTTTCTCTGTCAGCAAAGGGACGTCGTAGGTGTCGATCTCTTCAATCAGGGTCTGTGCGTAATAAAGGTCCGAACAGTTCAAGGCCTTGATTGTTTGGACGACAAGGTAGAATGGCGCCATGAGACAGTTTTCCACAAAAAAATAGTCTGGTATAATAACGGATTCATCCATTAATACATTATCAGAAAGAAACTGCTGCAATATTTTACTTTTCCGGGACAATTTTTTCACTTTATCATACCCATCCTTTGATTAAAATTATCCATTCTTGAAGACAAGTCCGGATTTAATTTCTCATACTATGAATAGGAGCCGGAATCCGGCCTCCGCGGCGGATAAATTCCTCCGAGGAATAGGAATTGACCGGCATGATCGGCGCAGCGCCGAGAAGGCCTCCGAATTCGACCCGATCGCCGACTTTTTTGCCTGGCACCGGAATAATCCGGACCGCTGTCGTTTTGTTGTTGAAGACGCCAATCGCCATCTCGTCCGCGATAATAGCGGATATGGTCGATGCGGGGGTATCCCCGGGAATGGCCGCCATATCGATTCCGACCGAGCAGACACAGGTCATTGCTTCCAGTTTCTCCAATGTGAGGGCGCCGCAGTCCACCGCGGCAATCATTCCTTCGTCCTCGCTCACCGGGATGAAGGCGCCGGATAATCCTCCTACAAAGGAAGACGCCATCGTTCCGCCTTTTTTTACTGCATCGTTCAGCATGGCCAGAGCGGCTGTTGTGCCCCATGCTCCGCAGACCTCCATGCCGAATTCCTCAAGAATCCGTGCAATGGAGTCCCCGACGACCGGAGTGGGAGCCAGGGACAGATCGATAATTCCAAAAGGCACATGAAGACGGAGGGACGCTTCCCTCGCCACCAGCTGTCCGACCCGGGTAATCTTGAACGCAGCTTTTTTTATCACTTCCGCGACTTCCCCCAGATCTCGTCCCCGTACGGATTCCATCGCGTGCTTGATGACACCGGGGCCGCTTACCCCGACGTTGATTGCGCATTCCGGCTCCCCTGTGCCGGTGAACGCACCCGCCATGAACGGATTGTCTTCCGCGGCGTTGGCGAACACCACCAGCTTGCAGCAGCCCAGGGCATCCCGGTCCGCGGTGAGCATGGCGGTTTTCTTAATAATCTCTCCCATCTCGCGTACAGCATCCATGTTGATTCCCGCACGAGTGGTTGCAAGGTTCACGGAGGAACAGACCTTGCCTGTAGTTGCCAGGGCTTCCGGAATGGATTGGATCAGTTTGATATCACTTTCAGTGTATCCTTTCTGTACAAGAGCGGAAAATCCTCCGATGAAATTCACGCCCACTGCTTCCGCAGCCCGATCCAGGGCTTTTGCAAAGCAGGTATAATCGGATACGTCGGAGGATGCCGCCACAAGAGAGATCGGTGTCACTGAAATCCGCTTGTTGATGATGGGGATCCCGTATTGGCTGCTGATGGCTTCCCCTACGGAAACCAGATTCTCCGCTTTTTTCGTTATTTTATCATAAATCCTGTCACATGCGCTTTTTGCGGAGCCCGTCGCACAGTCCATCAGGGAGATGGCCATTGTGATGGTACGGACGTCAAGATGCTGCTCTTGAAACATTTGGATGGTTTCAAGTACTTCTTTCTCGTTAAACATGTCTTCCCCTCACGCCTTTCTATATACGGTGCATCGCATTATAAATATCGGAATGCTGGAGCATGATGGACACGCCCAGATTCTGTCCCAGCTCATCAAATGTTTTTTTCAAATAAACAAAATCGCAGGCTCCGTCCGGAAGATTCACCAGCATGATCATCGTGAAAATGCCCTGCATGATTGTCTGGGAGATATCCATGATATTCATATTCTCTTTTGCCAGCGTAGCACTGACCGCAGCGATAATGCCAACCTTGTCTTTTCCGATGACGGTGATGACTACGGTTTTCGCTGTAGGCGAACTGTTTATGCTTTCTTTTGTGTTTTCCATGCCGAACCTCTTTTCTTCTAATTTATTATGTATTATACCAATAACAAATTGGATAATTCCAATCTTTATCATGTTTCACGGAAAGTTCACAAACTTCATCCCCATAAGGCGGCATCGGTTATTCTTCACGGATCAGATTCCGATCCGCCCATTTTCCTTTCAAATACCGGCTGACGAATAAAATCGATCGCACGACCCAGTCTGAATACATGCCAAGCCATATCCCGATCACTCCGAAATGTAGAACAATCGCAAGGATGTATCCAATGGTCAGACGAAAAAGGATCATCGATGCGATCGAAACAGCCGTTGTATATTTCACATCGCCCGATGCGCGCAGGATCGACGGCGTCACAAAAGCCAGCGGCCAGAAGATCGGTGCGACAAGGAACTGTATTTTCTCCACCTGGATCATTTCTTTGATAATCACACCATCCGTGGTAAACAGGCCGTCGATGGGTCGAATAAAGATAAAAAACAGAATTGATACAACCGTCATGGCAGTGATGGACAGAAGAAGAATAATCCTGGATGTATCGATGGCATTGCGCCGGTCTTTCATTCCAAGGTATTTCCCGACAATCGGGATGGACATTGTTGCAGCGGTGCTTCCGGGAATAATGTAGAAACTCGCCAGCGAGTTCAGCAGGGCATTCACCGCCATGGCATTCGTCCCCAGCGGAACAATATAGGTCTGGGTTATCAGCCGGCCGGCCAGAAAAATCAGATTTTCAATGCAGGCGGGAATCCCGATCAGCAGGATGGATCGCTGAATATGCCATTGGATTTTTTCGGGAATCCATCGTTTGATGCATAATATGGTATCCCCTGTTTTCAACAGGATAATTCCGGTTATCGCCCCTACTATTCTTGAAAGCAGCAGCGCAAGTCCCGCTCCTTCCACCCCCATCTTGAATCCTTTGACAAATAAAAGTCCAAGCAGGATAAAGGTCCCATGATTGATCACCACTCCGATTAAAGACCGTTTTGGATTCCCGCTGCCGCGGATCGAACCGATGCTGATCGCATAAACGGATAAAAAGGGAAACGAAAGTACCGCAAAAGTGAAATACGTGCGTCCTGACTCATAAACCGCCGCTTCGGCAGCACCAAAAACCAGATGGAGAACAGCATTCGGAAAAATCAACATGACAATGGATAAAAGCAAAGCGATACAGACAGAAGTCAGCATTGCTTGAACCACGGCCTCTCCGGCAGATTTGGAATCCTTGCGGCCGCAATACTGTGCCACCACAACCGTCGCTCCAATCTCCAATGAGAGGAAAATCTGCTGGATCAGCTGGTTCAATGCCTCGACCAGACTCACTCCCGCAATAGCGGCAGGACTGATTCGGGATACCAGCATCGCGCTGATGATGGACATGGAGGCAATGGTCAGATGCTCAACAAAAATAGGCAGTGCAAACGATCCGATTTCACCAATATTCTCATTAAAATTATACAATCGTTTCAAAACTGGTTCCTTACTTGCAATTCACTTCTTCGTCCGACTAGTGATTTATCCGGATATAGCTTGATGCAGGAGGAAAATAACAGGTCGTAAGCTCATACAAATAAACTATACTATTTTAAATTTATTTTGCAAGAGCAAATGTTTTGCCATATTGTGAAAGAAAACCGTTTCATTTCTCCCTCGCCTTGTGAAAGGGGTGATGATTCGGCAAGTGGTTTGTTTCACAGACCGTATTTCAATTTGATCCGTTCCAGCTTTTTGCCGACCGGTTTTATGATGAGAAGCAGAAAAACGACATTGGAAACCGCATAAATGAGGGTGACCGGCAATGCGGTGACCAAAGCGGCACCGTACCGTGAAAGGTTGAAAACGCCGTCGATCCATAACACCGCCCATATATCCATAATAAGTGAAAAAACAATTCCCGCAAAAACGCCGAAAAGAGACAGTGCAATCCGGCTGGATTTCAACTTCATGGCAAGGAGTCCCGCCAGCAGTCCGATCCCCCCCCAGACCAGCATCTGGAATGGCGTCCACGGCCCCTGTCCGAACGAGGCATTGGAAATCAATGCGGACAGCGCACCGCAAAGGAACCCCATTTCCGGCCCGAAATAAAGGGCTGTAAGAATGACAATCGCGGTGATCGGTTTGAAAAACGGAATCATGACAAAAAGAAACCGCCCCAGGACCGACAATGCAACCATTACCGCAAGAACAATCATTCTTTTGGTATTGGACTCTTTCTTTTTTTCGAACGCCATGAAAAACGGCACACAGGCAAGAAGGGCGACCGCAAGGGAAACGAATGCGTACTGCCTGTCGGCGAAGAGTTTGACGCCCAGTACAATGGCAAGAGGGATAGCAACAAAATAAATGCCGTACGGAAGGATTTTTTTGATCATACGCTCTCCCCGTTGATTTTACATAATGCAATGACGTCTTCGCATGTGACACAATTCGGATACATGTGTCTTGCAATCCGGTTCGCAGCGGTGGTATAAAAGCTGTTCATTGCAAAAAAGAGATCCGGGGTGTCCTCGGAGACGATTTCGCCGTCAAAAAACATGGCGCACCGATCCCCGTTCGATGCTGCGAATTCTACATCGTGGGTTACGATGATGATCGTGATGCCCTGTTTTTTCAAATCCTGGATAATTTCGGTCAATCCCAGTTTGGAAAAGGCATCCATTCCCTTGGTCGGCTCATCCAGCAGAAGGATTCTCGGCCTTAAGAGAAGCAGTTTTGCAATCGCGCATTTCTGCTGTTCCCCGCCGGATAAGTCATAAGGATGCTGATGGATCAGATGCCGGATGGCAAGCTTGTCACAGATATCCGATATCCTCTGCGCTTTTTCTTCTTTCTTGTATTCCATCGCATCGCAGGCTTCTTCAAAATCGCCCAGTACGGTGTCTTTCAGAAAAACAATCTGTGTGTTCTGAGGAAGGAAGGCGATATTATACCGGTATAGCTCCCCTCGATGATAGTCTTTTATTTTCTTCCCGTTGATTTCGATGTGCCCGCGATAGGCTTTGTTGATTCCGCACAGCACATTCAGCGTGGTTGTTTTTCCGGCGCCGTTTCCGCCCAGGATGCAATAGGTCTCCCCTTCGAATACTGCAAGGCTTACGCCGCGCAGCACGTCAGGGGTGTCCTTCTCATACCGGAACCAGACATTTTTTAGTTCCACTACTTTCGTCTCACCGGGGCAATACTCTTTTTTTTCGAGCCGCGGAATATCATTTTTAAAATGTCCGCTCAGGAAATGACGGCCTTCCTTGACGGTGAGAGGGCAGACATCTTTGACAGCCAGTCCGCCGAATATGCGGGAAGCGCTTGGCAGGGCGTGCAGCATGGGATGGTTCGGATCAAGCGCGGCAAGGTTGGGCGCAATCGCCCGTGGATCTTCGTATAAAAGCACAGCGCCGTTTTCAAGGACAAGCACCTTGTCTGCGATCGGAAAAACATCTTCCAGCCGGTGTTCCACTAAAACAATAGTCAATCCCCGCTCCCGGTTCAGTTTCTGCAGCGTTGCGATAAAATCCGCCGCCGCAATCGGATCCAGCTGGGAGGTCGGCTCGTCCAGTATGAGGACTCTTGGCTGCATCACCATGATCGAAGCCAGATTCAACAACTGCTTCTGTCCGCCGGAAGGGCTGCTTGTATCGCTTCGGAACCATTCCCCGATACCGAAATAGCGTGCCATTTCGCCCACTCTCCGCCGAATCACCGCAGGTTGCATCCCCATGTTCTCCAGACCGAACGCCATCCCATTCCAGACTTTTCCCGTTACAACCTTGTT
>CAZJXH010000205.1:0-7100 GCA_964549475.1 uncultured Oscillospiraceae bacterium | reverse complement strand
TTTTTTTTTGCAGGACTGCCACTATCTGGCTTTGGCGAGGCGGAATCACTCTATGGAGGTTAGCAGCAATAATCGCCCCCTCGTAGCATTCGTGCGCGTCGGAGAACGAACTCATATTTCCAATTGAAAGATATTCGGGTTCCAACCGGTGTCCGCCCGCCGCACAGATTTCAATAATAATATCCGGAATCTCCGATTTTATAGACTGATAAAAATCATAGACAGCATCGGAGTACTGTCTAAGGCCTTCTCCAAAGGATTCCGCTCCATCACATCCGATACCCAGCGTGTCATTGTAATCCACCTTGATATATCGGAATCCATTTTCCTTGATAAACCGGATCACTTTTTCATTCAAATACTGCTTAACCTCTGGTTTCCGAAGATCCAGAAATACCCGGCCCTCATTCCTGATTACTCTATTGTCACGGGTCAGTAAAAACCGGTCATTTGAATATATTTCTGCCAAGTCCGCGGCTCCTTCAAATTCAAACCATATACCAGGCAGCATGCCCGCATCCTTTATTATTTTTACAGCTTCCTGAATCCCATTGGGAAACAGCTTTTTACTGGGAATCCAGTCCCCCAATGTTCTGTCCCAATCCTTGGGTTTCCCGCAGTACCAGCCAGCGTCAATGACAAAATACTGCACGCCTTTTCCCTTCAGCACTTTTGTCATATTTCTAATTTTTTCGGTCGTCGGAACTCCCCATGTGGTGCAGTATTCATTGAAAACAATCGGAAGGTCCTGCTCTTCTGCCGGTTTATCGGGAGTATTCGAGCCATAAAAGTTAACAAGCCTGTTGCATGCATCATCAATTGATCCGGATACTGCGGTCAGAAAGGCACGGGGCGTTTTAAAAGATCCACCGGGCGAGAGTTTCTTTCTCCAGTGCCCGAACTCAAAATCTGCCAAGCCTCCGGTCATTGAAAGCTTGTCGTTATATCGTTCGATCTCGAGCTGCCAGGAGGATTTTGCCTGGAGAGAAACGGCCCAAATTACACCATTATCCGCATCCTCCAAAGCTGCAAACGGGAATCCCCCTCTGACTGGCATTGAACCGACCTGTCCGAACCGTTCGACTCTTATCCCGTAATTTGCCCATGCCTGCTCCAGCTGTAATTCTTCGATCCTTTTTGTCTCCAAGTGTCCCTCGGCGCTCCATCGGCTTCTGATGCGGTGCAAAAACAGATTGTGCCGGCTCCCGTTTGCCGGAAAAGGGGTGATGCCGGAGATGGAAAAGCTTGACAGCATTTCAATCATGATATCACATTCGGAATTATTCTTATAAATATTATAGCTCTCCAGCACCGGGTATGTTCCGTTCCAAATCAGATGATGCTCACATTCCTGCCCGTCATTTCTTTTGAAAACCGTTACGATATCCGTTCTGTTTTCATTTTTGATCATCTGCTGCGATGTAATCTCCAGTAAGTGGACACTTTCCGAATTCCGCATAGACTGCCCCCTTGAATAGCACCGGAAACGCTTGTCGCCCAGAACAGAAAGCTGAATCATCGGGTCGTTGAAGCACATATCCTGAACATTCACCTGATCCCTTTTATCCTTCGGAACAATGACCAGAGAAACCGTATTATGGATATTACAGTAAAGAACGCTCATGTCCGCTATTTCAAACTCTGAATGTATTGGATTGTGCATGAAAATATCTCCTTGTCTTTTAATTGAAGTCAAACGATCCATTCGCTAGAATGGACAAATTCCCGTTATTGTCAGCCAAATCATATATAGCGGGCATTTCATTTCCCGAAATCATCCGCGTTCAGTATGCTGCCGTCAGGGCATTCCCAATCCTTGGGAGTAATCCAGCCGCAGTAGGTTTCATCGGTAAGGATGTGAGATAATTTTCCCAATTGGTCAAATCCTTGCTTTTATAGCAGGTGATCTCCTAGGAGAGCCCTACATTAATAATAAAGCCTGCCAAATAATACAAATTGGAAATCCAGTCGGCCAATACGCAGATATCCCGAAACGGCAGATCGCTTAACGTGATTTGAATAATGAGAATTTATTGACATAAATCTATGTAATTACATAAAGCACTTACTAATCCCCTTTTGCCGTCAGTCTGCAATTTCTCTACATTACAAACCACCGATGCATGTTTCTTATATTAATTCTATTCAGAAATAAATTAGAGCAAATGGTTCGATATATGCTTTTTACCTGTATATAAATCTTAATAAAGGACTTGACTTATTTTTTCAGGTTTCTTTTTAGCAAAGATTGTTAAAACTATACCAGAAAATAATGACATTAACAGTATCAAATCTTTAATAATATTATCACCTGTTGTGGGGTTTGTTGTGTCTTCTGAAATACTATTTTCGCCCTTTGTGGGGGTTGTTGTGTCCTCTGAAATATTAGTAACAACGATTACTGATGTAGCCGATACCCCTGCCCCGTTAGTTATCGTAAATAGATAACTTCCATTTGCGGTTATAGTATAAGCTGTACCATCAATTATCTCAGATGCTCCACCGTCTTTTGATACGGTAATTGTTTTACCAGATAAGCTATACGATGTTTTGATTGTTAATACTTCGCTTTTAACTTTTTCTGTTGAGTTACCGGTTACTGTTATGGTCGGCACAGTTTTTTCAATCTTTGTAATTTCAACAACGGTTGCCGCTGATATATTATCCAGATTGTTTTTTGCCCTGATTTTTATACTGCTTGTGTTTGCCGTAAAGGTTTTTGTATTGCCGGTCTGCCACGTTGCTCCGTCATCAAAGCTGTACTCTTTAATTCCAGAAGCAGCATCTTGTGCATTCACCGTAAGTATAACGTCACCCGTTTGCCATGCTGCAGGATTGCCTGTAACACTTGTTATTGCCGGTATATCAAATGCATCGATTTTATTGATTAATCCCGTCATAGCAGTTGCGAATCGGCTTCCCAGGGTTATTTGGCCTTCTGTATTATAGTGATATAAATCCCAACGGGGTAAATCATCAGTATCAATCAATGCTATATTTTCATCTTCATCAGCAATTTTTTCTTGAGCAGAACGAACTTTATTTCTAAACGTCCACGCAGTGGAGCTGGAAATTCTACCTAATACTATTTTTAATTCTGCACAATTCAAATCATTTTTAACTCTTGAAAGAAAATTCCTTAGATTCTGTTCATAAGCATCAGCTGAACCTGCCAATTGTGCATCGCTTTCTCCCTGCATCCATAACATTCCAACAATAACCGGATCATAATCTTCTGATAAAACACTCATTTGTGTTATTACTGCATTCCTAAAATGTTGATATAGTCCGTTTGTTTTCGTTGGATTCCAATCATTTGCCAAATTCGTCGCTCCGACAGACCATTTGATTAGTGCAAACTTGTTATTTGGATATGTTTTTTCCATATCAAGCCCAAATAAAAATTCCGGTCCGAAATTTTTACCAAGCTGGTCATGCAACTTGGTCCATTTTCCTCCATTGGATGGAATACCTAATTCTCCACCAGCATAAGCAAGCACGTTTGTATTTAGATTCAATAAATTATTAGGTAATTCACTATGTAGCCCGAACCCAACCATATTGGATTGCCCGGCAAAAAGAAAGACATTGATTTTGGGTTTTGGTTCGTTATGTATCGGAGAATTTCCTTCAAATTTATCAATTGCTACATCCATCAGAATACCGTCATAAGCATTATTGCCATCCCTTGCATCCAGCATGATATAAAGGCTGTCGTTTACCGAAACTTCAATGTCCTCTCCGGCAAATGTCTGTGGAAGCTGGGTTGTGCCATCTATATTCATAAGCGCTTTATCCATCATAATCTCGCCGATTTTTTCGTTGTTTTTATAAATAAACACGGTCAATCCGTTTGCATTATTAAAACCACTGATAAATTCTGGAGCCACCAGTGCGTTTACATTAATATTAACCGTTCCGTCAATGTCACTGACCCATTTTAACGCAACATTTGCCGTCGCTCCGGGTACAACCATTCCATTGCTGTGTACCCCTAAATATGGAACGGCCCCCGCTGTGTCCCATGCATTTGCTTGTGGTATATACTGCAGCTGCTGCCAGCTGTTTAAATCTGTATAGCCTGTTCCATATACATAATACCAGCCATTTTCACCCTGTGTCCCAGTTAAAAAGTCATCAATAAAATTCGCACTTGTTAACGCAGCATTCACCGTATAGAATTTTGATGACACGATAAAAGTCACGATAAAAGCCATAATTAAAACTAGAGATATATTGTTCAAAAATCTCTTCTTCACAAAAACCACCCTTTCATAAAATAGAAATACTATTTTTTAATTTTTATTTTATCTTCGAATATTGTTCTTCAAGTGTCTGCATGCCATTTATCACAAGATCATTCCAGCAGGCTTTCCAATCCGCATCGCTGTCAATATTTGACTTCCCGGTAATAAACTGCATCTCCCATTTTTGTACCGTCAATTCCGGTTTATTGCCGACTTGTATAGAAACAGCCTTCGGCAATAATGCCGCATACCCTTCCGTAGGATCAAATGCGCCGGTCTTTTTGACGCAGTAATTATTGTAATAAGTCGAAAGAGCGCTGCCCCATGCCTGCGAGGTGACATACGTATCAAACGTTGCATCAGCCCGTGCAATTTCTCTTATTGGATGTTTGCTTGGCCATAAAAGCCATGGTTCGGTTGTGGCGGTTGAGGATTTCATTGTTATTGTATTTCCGCTTTGTGTATAATTCACATCAGGTATTCCATATCCAGTCAGCGTCGTTCCGCTGTCAGATAATAAAAACTCAACTAAATCAAAAAGTCTTCCGGGATCTTTTGTTTTAGAATTTATCGCAGTGGCCTCATAATAGGAGTTCTTTTCTCTCACATGTGCGGCACCGGCTGACCCATACCAAAATCCATAAGAAAGCTTCGCTTTTGAGTCTGTTTTTATAAGAGACGAATAAATCTGGGGAACATAGGATACGACGCCCTGTAACAACACCCCTGCTTTCCCTGATTCAAATGTAGATAATTCGTCCCGTCCCGGAGTATTGGTAAATACATTTTGATCCAATAAGCCTTCGGAATAAAGCTTTCGGCAATATCTCAGTGCATCACGCATAGTATCAAGTCTCCAAACCGATTTATAATTGCCGGAAGAATCCTTGTAGAACTTTTCATAACCAGTAAATGCGGTAAAAATATGGTCAAACCAGAATCCATACGTCATCGTTAGTCCGGTTGTCCCTTTTTTATCGAGATTTGCTTCTTTAAATGCTTTGAGTACATTGTAAAAATCAGTTTGTGTCTTCGGCATTGCCAAGCCCAATTCATCCAGCCAATCCTGCCTGTAAATAAAAGCATGGTCCCAGTTGTATTTTCTTGGTATACTATACAGATTTCCATTAGAGGCAAGGTATGCGCTCGACTCCGGATCGTTAACGATTTTTGTAATGTTGGGATATTTTCCTTGAAGTGTACTTATATACTTTTTTACATCAACTAAATATCCGGCAGTCGCCATTTTATCATAAACATCCTTTGCCACTGTAAAATCCGTTCTCGAAATCATCATATCCGGTATTTGCCCGGATGCGAGCAGCATATTAAGCTTCATATAAACCTCTGATTGCGTTGGAGAAGGATAGAAAATCAGTTTAAATTCTATATTGAACATTTTTTCAATATATTTCACGATTGCGTCTTCCTTCAGCTTTTCTGCAACCGTCTGATCGCCTCTCGTAAGATAAGTAACCGTTAATTTTGTGGGATACTTTTTCGAACCATCCGGGGCTGACTGGGCAAGAGATGCTGTGCCTGTGCTTTTAGACGGAGCAGCAGCTGATGAATTCTTTGAAGCTTGTGAATTTCCAGATTCTATTGATGCAGCTGAATAATCTGTCGATTGTTCGCTGGATTGGTCCAATTCTGAAAAAGCACTTTCAGAATTATCATCACTTGATATTTCCGCTTCTTTTCCTTTGCATGCTGCCACAGAAAGCAGCATCATTGCAACGAGCAAAATCGCAATTAGTCTTTTCATTTTATTCCCCTCAATATGATATAGTTGACAGCTAAATCATACGATCCTTTCAAATATTTGATGCTCATTTCCTGTCAATGCGAGCGATTTTTGATATAGCAGTGGTTAGAAAAATATGCGAATGATAAGCATTCTTGTGAATAATAAGAGTTATTCTTTTACTGATCCAATCATCACGCCTTTGATAAAATAGCGTTGTAAAAATGGATAAACACAGATAATCGGTACTATTGAGAGGATAACCGCCGCATATTTCATTTGCTCTTCAATAAACTGTGCGCCCCCGGCGTTAGCTATCGGTGAGGTGGCCGGATCAATGGCAGAAAGCATATTGTAGAGTACCCCCTGCAGCGAATAGAGCTTATAATCGGTAATGTAATAAAGCGCAGTATATAATTCGTTCCATCTGTCCACTGCATAAAACAATGCGATTGTAGCCAATGTGGGTAGGGATAAGGGAACATAGATTCGAAACAGGATTCCAAAGTGGGAACAGCCGTCTATTTCTGCAGCTTCTCTTACAGAAACGGGTATTTCTTGAAAATTGGTCTTAATCACAAGCAGGTAAAACGTATTGATAAGAGTTGGTAGTATATATACCATAATATTGTCGATAAGGTGCATTTCATTTAAAACGAGATAAGTAGGAATCACGCCTCCGGAAAAAAACATGGTTACCAAAACCAGGATTGAAAAAACTCTCCTTCCGGGCAGATCTTTTAATGAAAGAGCATAAGCCCCGAGGAATGTTAAAAACAAATCAAACACGACTCCCACTACGGTGATAAAAATAGTCACCTTATAAGCATTTACAATTGTCCCGCCTTTCAATATGCTGATATAGGCGTCAAACTGAGGAAATGTATTGGGAAAGATGGGAAATGGATTCTCAATCAGCTTGTTGTATGGTGTGAAAGACCCAATCAGAGTGTATAAAAATGGATAGAGCATGACAAACGATAATATGGTAAACAGCGAATAATTGAAAATCTTAAAATATTTATTTTGCCTTTGCATACCGCTCCTCCTCATATAATGCCACGTTCACCGGTAGCTTTGACAATCCGGTCCGTTCCCAAAAGCAAAAC
>CAZJXH010000204.1:0-7116 GCA_964549475.1 uncultured Oscillospiraceae bacterium | reverse complement strand
ATGCGGATCAGACTCTTCCCACGAAAACTCAGACTTCCAGTGCGAACACCCTTAAAACTGCTCTGGATGCTGCAATGCTGAAGGTTATCATGGGCGCAGACATCGCTACCTTCGACGAGGCGGTAAAGACCTGGACAAACGGCGGTGGAGATAAGATTACCAGCGAGCTCAACGAATGGTACTCAAGTAAAAAATAACATCCCGCATATTTTGCCATACAATATTGATGATTGCCTGGTCACCTGTTCTGATGGCCAGGCATGAATTATACAAGGAGCTGATTTTGTGATTAAAATTTTAAAAAAGGATCTTCCGCTGCATATCATGCTGTTGCCTTGTGTTGTTATCCTTCTTATCTATTCCTATATTCCCATGATGGGTATCGCCATTGCTTTTCAGGACTACAAAACCTATCTTGGCTTTTTAAAATCTGAATTTGTCGGGCTTGATAATTTTATTACACTGTTTTCTACCCCTGGTTTCGGGCAGGCCCTTTACAACACCGTTTTCATTGCATTGATGAAAATTATTACGGGCATAGTAGTGCCAGTGGGATTCGCATTGCTTCTCAACGAAGTGCGTGTTTCAGGATTCAAACGGTCGGTACAGACAATTATCTATCTGCCGTACTTTGTCTCATGGGTACTTATGGCAGGAATCATTATTGATATTCTTTCTCCCACAAACGGTATTGTAAACCAGTTTCTGAATTTGTTTGGGATTAAATCGATTTTTTTCATTGGCAATAACAACTGGTTTCCCTCCGTGCTGATAACTACAAATATATGGAAAGAGTTTGGCTGGGGGACAATTATTTATATGGCGGCTCTTGCCGGGGTTGATCCCACACTTTATGAAGCGGCTATCATGGATGGCGCGGGACGCTGGAAACAAACCATACATATTACGCTTCCGTGCATTGTGCCTACCATAATCCTTCTTTCAGTACTCAGCTTTGGCAACATCCTCAACGCGGGCTTCGACCAGATATACAACCTTATGAGTCCCATCACCATACAAAGCGGGGATATCATAGACACCCTGGTTTACCGCCTTGGTATCAAGAGCGCTCAGTTCAGCCTGGCCACTGCGGCCGGTCTGTTCAAGTCTGCGATATCCTGTGTGCTTATCGTATTATCCTACAAACTTGCATATCGCCTGACGGGCTACAAGGTATTCTAAGGCAAGGAGAATTATTATGCTATTTCATAAAGAACCATTGAGTAGACAGGTTTTTATAATTATTAACTATGTTTTTCTGACACTTACCGCAGCCGTATGCATATTTCCTATGCTTCATATTCTGGCAATCTCGTTCAGCTCCAATGCGGCGGTCAATTCCGGCTCTGTCACGATCTGGCCTGTCGGGTTCCAACTCAGCACCTACGAATTCGTAATCAGCAGCTCGACATTTTACACGGCTTTTGGTATTTCTGTTAAGAGAGTTGTTCTGGGAATCGTGATTTCCATGATTCTTACCATTCTTGCTGCCTACCCTCTGTCATTAAGCAAACGAAAATTCAAGGCGCGGGGATTTTATGCCTGGTTTCTTGTTATCACGATGCTGTTCAGCGGAGGGCTGATCCCAGGGTTCCTCATTGTGAAATATACCGGTCTGATGGACACCATCTGGGCACTGATCATCCCCGGTGCAGTTCCCGCGTTTAATGTGATTCTCCTCCAGAACTTTTTCAAGGAGCTTCCCGAGGAAATTTCTGAATCAGCATTCATAGACGGCGCGGGCCACTGGACGGTTCTTTCAAAAATACTGGTTCCGCTTTCGAAGCCTGTCATCGCAACATTGATCCTTTTCGTGACAGTTAGTCACTGGAATTCGTGGTTTGACGGCATGCTCTATATGAACAGTCCCCAAAATTATCCCCTGCAGACTTATTTGCAGACCATTATTGTCCAAGTGGATCTAAAAGCCTTGACAAATATCACCGATCTCACCAACATATGCCAGCAGAATAGCAAGGCCGCACAGATTATTGTTGCTATGCTGCCGATTCTCTTGGTTTACCCGTTTTTGCAAAAATATTTTACGAAGGGAATCATATTGGGAAGCGTAAAAGGATAGGTTTTAAATCTGTTTTAAAACTGGATAAACGGAGTTGCCAAGGTGCTTTTATGATGCACCAATATCAGAAAGAAGAATAAACATGGCTGACAGAATTTTTGAA
Organism: uncultured Oscillospiraceae bacterium; assembly: GCA_964549475.1. Lineage (GTDB taxonomy): Bacteria > Bacillota > Clostridia > Saccharofermentanales > UBA5734 > JBBQKF01. The sequence goes on along the minus strand of CAZJXH010000204.1, from coordinate 4,933 downwards.
AAATATCATGGAAATCCTTTGATTACGCCCGGGGATATGCCCCGGGATGTATTGTATGTGTTCAATCCAGGTGCAATAAAATATAAGGATGAGTACATTCTTATGATGGATGTCACCACACTTGACGATAACCATCGGCTATGGATGGCACGAAGCAAAGACGGAATAAACTTCGATATAGCCTCCGAGCCTGTGAAATGGCCTGCGCCCGACCCTACACATCCCGAGACCTGCACATATGATCCGCGTATTACAAAAATCGGAGAGGAATACATTATTCTTTATGCAAGCGATCTATTGCAGAATGATGTGCGTATAGGAATTGTTAAAACGAAAGATTTCATCACATTTGAACGCATATGCATTGGAAGTGAGCTTGGGAATCGAAACGGCGCGCTTTTTCCGGAGAAAATCGATAATCTGTATGTAAGGTTGGACAGGCCGTTCGGGAATGAACTGAATCCATGCTCGATGTGGATGAGCTATTCTCCCGATCTTGTATTCTGGGGAAAATCGCGCCCGGTTACCTATAAGGGCATGCCATTTCAGGATGGCTTTAAAATGGGTGCGGGCGCTGTACCTATTAAAACAGACAGGGGATGGCTGGAAATCTACCATACCGTTTCAACCACCTGCAACGGTTTTATTTATCGGCTAAAAGCAATGATGCTGGATTCCGACGATCCATCTAAAATCATTGGCTTCACTAAAAATTTTCTCCTCTGGCCTGAGCACGACTATGAAATGAAGGGCCGTGTCACGAATGTGGTTTTTACATGCAATGCCCTGCTTGACGATGACGGCATCATCAGGGTTTATTACGGCGCCGCCGATACCAATATCGGGCTTGCTACAGCAAAAATCAGCGACGTTATCAGGGAGTGCTTTAAAGATGAGTGACAATCGCTTAACAGTCAATTATGATATTTCCCGCAGAGACGGTGGAATCATATTCAACAATATTGATACCATGTGCGTATGGAATCTGTTGCAGTATGATAACAACCATGTGGGAAACGAACCGGACGGTTTTATCAAAAGCATGTACCCGTACCTTGAATACCTGGTCCTGATGACTTTTACAGGCGGCAGGGATTACAACAACTGGTACACAGAAAATGAAAACGGAAATCCGGAGTATGATTTTCGAAAACCAGTAGAAGTTATCCGGAATGTATTGAGGGGTGGAGTCCGTCCATTTATTGTAATCGGACAGATGCCATACGAACTATCCACTCACCCGCTTGACAGGGGACAACCAGGAACAGAATGGGGAAACCGATATCTTCCAAAAGACTGGGATACTTATTACAGGTATATTGGAGCTTTTGCCCGCACATTAGTCGGAGAATTCGGAGTCGAAGAAATCAGTCAATGGAAATTCCGGCTGATGACGGAATGGGATGATTGTCTTGACGTTCAATATTGGTGGAAGGAAACGGCAGAAGACTATTTCAGGCTTTACGACTACACTCTGTCTGCGCTGGCTTCAGAAATAGGCGAAGAAAATCTGTTCTTTGGCCCAGGGAACGTAAAGGACATTGTCCATCTGGACATTATCCTGAAGCATTGTGCGGAAGGCACCAACTGTTTTACAGGGAAAACCGGCTCAAAATGCAGCCATATATCCATCAGCTCCTATTTTCAACAGGCGGATGTGGAGTCAATGAAGGGAAGTATCAGAGAGATGAAGCGGAAGGCTGCGCAATATCCCAGTCTTTGTATACATGAAATTGGATTCGGCGAGGGCGGGTTCAGTCTGGATATGGAAGGGAAGAGACTGCATATGGCCCAGGGCATCACCGAGGAATATGGCTCGGCTCTGGCTCGGATGTTCGACATTTGTAATACTGAAGGCGAGTGCTATTTTGCAAACTGGGAGTATCTGACCGACAGATGCAATTATGATATCAATCTGCAGCAAAAGCCTTTTTTAAAACCTCCCGTGGCAAACGTAGCCGAATGTATTTCAAAAATGTCCGGATGCCAGAGAATCGTGCCCGATATCTCAGGCGGAGATACAAATGGGAATCTTGTGGGGTCCATTGCGGGCTATGATGAAAAAAGGCGGTGTCTTTATATCCTTTCATATAATCACAACAGCAAAATGGGGGACCACGGAACAGAAACCATTCGGATTAAATTCAGGGGCATCCAACCGGATTTATCTGAGCCCGTCCCGATAAGGCAGTGGAGGATTGACCATGACCACAGCAATTTCAGCAGCCAGTGGTTAAAAGACAGCAAGTCGTTGAAGCGCGAAGAGATTATATTTGATATGGGAACACAGGGAAATTCCCGTTATGACACACCTGTTTATTTATATCTTGATGAGGAAGGCAGAAAATTCTACAATTCCCAAAAAGTATTGTACGAGAAGCTAAGCAGTCTTTGCGGATCGAGTGTGGAACTCATTGTCAGTGCGGATGAACAGATGGTTGAGATGCAACTGGTTATGCCCCACCACAGTGTTTCTTTTATAGAGTTTCAAATAATAATTCATTAATAATTGCATCAGGGCGGGATACAGAGAACATATTGGGTACTCTCTGCCAGTCAAGTATGAGGCGATGCCGCTTGAGCAGGCTAAAATCAAGGCAATCGTTACGATTCCTGATTTTGCATAAGGATAAAACACATGCGTAATAGTAATATATCCATAAAATATCCAATCAAAATGATTCCCGCTTTTAAAGACTATTTCTGGGGCGGCAACAGGCTGGTCAAAGAGTGGGGAAAGCCATGCAATTATGAAACGGTGGCGGAAAGCTGGGAGCTCTCCGCACATAGAAATGGTCAAAGCATTGCAGCAAACGGTTCCATGAAAGGGAAAACGCTCCACGAGATTATAGAAAAATATGGCAGACAATGCCTTGGCACTCACTCCGAGAAAGTGGATCGATTCCCCATTTTAATCAAATTGATCGACTCAAACCAAAAATTATCGATTCAGGTTCATCCGGATGATGCTTATGCATTTTTAAATGAAGGGGATCATGGCAAGACCGAGCTCTGGTATGTTGTGGAGGCGCAGCAGGGCAGCGGGATCTTGTGCGGATTCAGAAACGATTTGACAAAAGCGCAATTTGCGGAAAAAATCCAGGACAACACGCTGGAAGAACAATTGAACTGGATTCCAGTAAAAAAAGGCGATGCGTTTTTTGTTTCTCCGGGCACGGTTCATGCAATTGGTAAAGGCGTGATTATTGCGGAAATTCAGCAGAATTCCGATGTCACCTATCGGATATATGATTATGGCCGAAGGAATCCGGATGGAAAAACAAGGACTCTTCATATTGAGAAAGCATTGGAGGTATCACGGCTGAGCAAAGATCTATACGATGGGAAAGCTCAAGGATCCCCTTTTTCGATATCAGGCGCCCATGGAGTTTTACTGGCGAAGTGCAGATATTTTACCGTGAATGAATACAAAATCAAACAGGCCTGTGATTTTTTTGCGGGAGATTTATCTTTCCAAAGTCTGGTGTTCGTGGAGGGAAACGGATTTATTAAATGGGAAAATGAAGAAATCGGATTTATTCGCGGAGACACCTTCTTCCTGCCTGCGAGGATGGGCGCTTATACAATTCATGGAAATACGACGGTTCTTATTACAGAGGTTTAGAATGAGTAGAAGTTAAAACATTTGAGAATTATAAAAAAATCAAGAAAACGGAGGAGTAAAAAATGAAATTAGGAGTACACACACCGGTACTGTATCACATGGATCTGGAACATACCCTGGCGTATTTAGAAAGCCTTGAAGTTCACATGATGGAACCAGGCGCTGGTGGCTTTCCGGGGAAGACACACTGCGATCCAGCGGTTTTACTGCATGACGAGAAAAAATTGAAAGAGTTCGAAGCATCTTTTCGTCGTCACCACATCGAGATCAGCGCGCTCAGCTGCCATGGCAATCCGGTTCATCCAGACAGGAAAACAGCGGTCTATTTCGATGAGGCGATCACCGATACGATTTTATTGGCGGAAAAGCTTGGAATCCATCAGATCAATACGTTTTCCGGCTGCCCGGGAGACAGTGAGAGCAGTAAATATCCGAATTGGGTCACATGCACCTGGCCGGAGGATTTTAGAAAAATACTGGTCTATCAGTGGGACGAGATCCTGATTCCATATTGGAAAACAAAGGTCGAATTCGCTAAAGCGCATGGAGTAAATAAAATCGCTTTAGAACCGCATCCCGGATTTTGTGTATATAACACATCCACTCTTTTAAAACTTCGAGAAGCGGTAGGAGAGGAAATCGGCGCAAATCTTGATCCAAGCCATTTGATCTGGCAGGGGATGGATCCTGTTGCGGTCATTCGAAAGCTTGGCAAAGCGATTTTCCATTTTCATGCGAAAGATACGAAAATCAATCTCTATAATACATCAATAAACGGGGTGCTGGATACGCAGAATTACCAGGATGAGTTGAATCGTCCCTGGATTTTTCGTTCGGTTGGATACGGTCTTGACGATTCAAAATGGAAAGAGATCATGAGTATGCTGCGCCTCGTCGGATATGATTATGTAATCAGCATTGAGCATGAGGACCGTTTGATGACACCAAACGAGGGGTTGGAGAAAAGCATTTCTTTCCTGAAAGAAGTGATGTATTTTGAAGCTCAAGGCGATTGATGCCAGGTGCAGTATGAAAAATCAAATACAATCTGACAGATGATTTTGAATTGTAATTTAGACAGAAGGACTGGGAATGGAAGATGTTCAATCATAAATATGCGGTTGCTATCGCAGGCTTCGGACAGGCAAAATCAAGTTGTGAAATTTGAATAAGGGGGAAGGAGAATGAAGATGGGAACATTAAAAGTTGGCGTCATTGGATGCGGGGCGATTGCCAATACAAAGCATTTGCCTGCATTAAAGAGAATCAAAGAAGTGGAAATTGTTGCGTTTTGCGATACGGTCCTGT
>CAZJXH010000203.1:0-7166 GCA_964549475.1 uncultured Oscillospiraceae bacterium | reverse complement strand
TGGCGGAATCTCCGAAAATACTTTCTTCATATCGATTCCCTGGCGTTTCCGGACCTTGACTGCGATAATATACCAGACGATTGCGATAATCGGAACGATGAACGCTTCAATCATGGCCAGTGCCGTGATTTTCATTCCGAACTGCGATGCGGTGAACGCAGCGACCAGAACGAACAGCCAGCTGATCATCGTGATAATGCCGGCAATGCTCATCAGCGGGAAGCCGAAGATCTTTTTCCGTACGATTTCAGGAGCATTGTTATACAGATCTTTTCTTTTGAACGGGAACACCACTGCCGCCAGTCCGACTACCACGAACGCTGCGGCCATGACCGCGATGATATTGACCAGATAGTTTCCGAGTCCGGCATAGATATTCAGGAAGTTTAAAAGTTCGATATAGACTGCCATGACAATCGTTGCTTTGACCGGGGTATGCAGTTTCGGGTGGACATCCGCGATCGAACCCGGAACCAGATGGTCAAACGACCAGGCGAACAGATTGCGCGTGCCGAGCATGAATCCAACCGGTGTCCACCAGAGAATGCTCAGCATGAAAGCAAATACGATGAATGCTTTGAAAATTTCGGGGATGGCGAAGAATTTTGTCAGTGCCGGTAAGACATAGACAACTCCTGCCGGTAATTTATCGGCGGCATTGACGCCCAGATAGGAGAGATTGGAGAAAAGATCGAATCCGACGGTGCGGTATACGAGGAGAGAGCCGATGGCGTAAATAATGGCTCCGGCGATCAGGCCGCCGCCAACGGACAGGATCACTGTTTTACGGACACTCTTGAGTTCTCCTGCGAAATAGCCCGTGAATTCAAACCCTGTCAGGTTCTGGAACGCCCATAGCATAGCAAGCAGGGTCATCCCCAGATTCAGTCCGGTAGGCACGGTGAATCCGGCTGATTTAGCCAAAGCGGAAATTTCAGCAGGCTGGACATTGGTGCTGGCGACAAAGTTTGTGACGAACACGCTGTTCGGTGCGACGATCAGCCCGATAAACCAGACCGCCATTCCGGCCCAGACAATAATGAAGAGGACTCGAAGAAATTTCGCCACGAATTTTGTGCCGCGCATCATGATCACGGCAAAAATCGTTGTCAGCAGGGTTGCAACCAGGAACTGATTGCCCTGGACTGTAAACCATTTGCTGACGCTTTCCGGCCACCCCATGACATATCCCGCCGCGGGGACAAACATTGTCATCATGGTGGTGAAGTTGAATGCGACCCAGTTTACGAAAACGAAGGTCAGTGTGACATTGACGACGAACCCCAGGAACGGGGAGAGAGAACGGCTGACCCAGACATAATCCCCTCCGGATCGGGGCATGGCGATGGTGAAAAGAACATACACTGTTGCAAAGCCCAGCAGAATAAATGCTCCGATCAGAAAGGCCATTGCGATATTCGCACCGGGGAACGAGGCTGCGCCGAAATTCAGCGCCTGGGAAATGCCGACAGGAATCAGGATGGCCGCGAAAACCATATTGAATGCGTCAAACGGGGTCAGTTCCCGGACCAGGCCGGTCGCATTGCGGACAAACATGGATGGATTTGAATTTGTTTTTGACATTTTTGCTCTCCTTTACTCTAAATTTTTACTATTTTTTATATTAAAGCCTGTCCTTGTCTGCCTTGCAGCAAACTTAAAAAAGCTATTAATCCTTTGGACGAGAAAGTGAGAAATCCTTCAGGGGCGGCTGTCAATGCATGCAGGCGCCGCCGGTGACATTGATCGCCTGCCCTGTCATGAAGTCGGCATCTTCGGAAGCGAGAAAAGAGACCACTTTCGCCACATCCTCCGGATAGCAAAGCCGTCCAAGAGGGGTCTGCCGGATGTAATCCCTGACAATATCGCCGGCATTTTCAACGCCTTTGAGCTTGGCTTCCCAGGATACTTCCCGGTCCTGCATGGAGGTTTTGACAAACCCCGGGCATACGCAGTTGACATTGATGCCATACGGAGCAAGTTCCTGGGCGGCAGCCTGGGTGAATCCGACAACGCCGAATTTCGACGCCGCATAGTGCGATTCGAGCGCTGCGCCCATCTTTCCGGCCATCGACGCGGTGTTTACAATCTTTCCTTTTTTCCGGGCGATCATGGATGGCGCGATGTATTTGCTGGTGAGCCACACCCCTTTGACATTGATATCCATATTGAAATCCCATTCTTTCTCCGACAGGTTCCAGAAATAGTTCATGGTGGACACCCCTGCGTTGTTAATAAGAATATCAATCCCGCCAAAATCGGATAATGCCTGTCCGGCGACCGCTTTCACCATCTCCTCGCTGGATACATCCAGTTTATAGGTGCGGATCTGTTTTGCCGTGCCCTCCAGCTCTTTGGCGACTTTTGCCAGCTCGTTCGCGTCCAGGTCCGTTAATGCGAGCAAAGCGCCTTCCTCTGCAAAAATCTGTGCGATGGCGCGTCCGATCCCTCTGGCGCAGCCGGTGATAAAAACAACCTTGTTTTCGAATTTCATTTATTCAGCCTCCTTCTCCATATAGTATTTTTAAGGGAGGTGCATTTCTTTTGCTTTTTGAGAAATGCCCTGACGATCCGTATAAGTTTACATCGGATCGTTTTCTTCCTTGAGTTCATATAATTCTTCATACAATGGCTTGAGCGTTTCATACAGTTTCCGGTAAAGATGGTAGTACTTCTGGTATTTCTCATGGTTCGGGCGGTCCGCTTTGACTATTTCAGAATGGACCAGGAATTTATCGATTTCGTCCCACTCTGTAAAAAGTCCGACGGACATACCCGCGATGAATGCGGCGCCAAGCGAGGATCCGGGGTTGTTTGTAATGTACTTGACGTCCAGTCCTACCGCATCAGCGGTGATTTTGCGCCATAGAGGGTCTTTCGCGCCTCCGTCCGAGATAAACACCCGTTTGATCTCAAACCCGCTTTCGTTCAGGACTTCGATATGATGCATGAATCCGAAAACAACACTTTCCATAATGGATCGGAAAATATCGCCGCGGTTATGATGAAGATCCAGTCCAAAAATAATTCCACGCGCTCTGGTGTCAAAAATCGGAGTCTTTTCTCCCAGAAAATAAGGAAGAGTGATCAGCCCCTGCGAGCCGATGCCGCTTTCGACCGCCAATTCCCGAAGTTCCTCGTAGCTTTTCTCCCGCAGGAGATTCATATACCATTTGACAAGGGATCCGCTGGAAGCCATGCAGCCGTTGAGTACATACCGGTTCGGCACATCATGATAGTCGAGGAATAGCCGCCGGTGCATTTTCAATGTATCTGTGCCAAACATGATGTCCCCTGCTCCGCCGAATTTAAGAAGAAGATCGCCCTCCTCTTTCAGTCCAACGGCCAGCGAAGAGGCAATATGGTCCGCTGATCCTGCCACGACCGGAATTCCAGCCGGGAAGCCGGTTTCCTGCCACAGCGCCTCTGTCGTCGTTCCGACGACTTCGGACGGCTCAAAAACCGGCGGAAGAATTTTTTTGGGAATCTCGCCGATCTTGACGACACCGGAATGCCACTTTTTCTCTTTGACAAACCACATCCCGCTTTCAAGGGCCCAGTTGATTTCCGCATGAGGATTGCCAGTCAGTTTGGTGGAGATGTAGTCATAGGAACCCATGATCCATCGGGCCTTTGATACATTTTCGGGTTCGTGCTTTTTAAGCCATAAATATTTGGGGAAGATGAGCTGCTGGTTCAGTGTGTTGGCCGTCTGGGAAAAATACCGGTCTTCGTCCATGATTTCTTTCAATTCTTCAATTTCCCGGGTAGACCGCGCATCGTTCTGCTGGATGGAATTCCGGATTGGATTCAATGCCTCGTCCAGTAGAATGAGAGTCGGGACCATGCCGGTGACACCAATCGACGCCACCCGGTCAGCCAAGCCGGTTTTTACAATTTCTTTCAAAATCGTTTTGACACTTGTCCACCATATCGCAGGATCTTCTTCCGCAAATCCGGGTTCCAGAGAGATCAAGTCATGCACAATGGATTTCTCCATGACAATATCTCCGTCTGTATTGATCAGAATTGCTTTGACGCTTGTTGTTCCAATGTCGATTCCGAATGATAAATCTTTCATTTCGGTTATTCACCCCTGTTTCGTTAAAATGAGAGCTTTTGGAATTTTTCAATAGGAGCTTTTGGAGTTTTTCAAGTTGAATTTTTCACAGCAATTTTTCGCGGATGATTTTTAGTATGATCCTAGTTGAATTTCTTACGGAAAGTCCTGGCGGCATCCATGAACGCTTTGACACGCTTGGCATCGACTGCGTTTTCAAATACGCCGTCCACCTTGAACGTTGTGGCGACAATCGCCCCGTCCGATACAGACAGCTGCGCCTCCAGCGTATTGATGTTGACGCCGGTATTGGCAAACACGATGGTATCCGGCACGATCTCTTTCACCAGTCTGATTTTCTGAGCGTCTGTTCCGGATCCGGCAATAAGACCGGATACACACAACGCGTCCGGCTTTGTGTTGAAGACGGTTGACCGGGCGATTTCCTGGAGGTCCCTGTCGCCAAGATATCTGGCCGCCTCCGGCAGAATGTTGAAAATCAGCTTGACGTCTTCCGCGCCGACTGCATATTGATGCCGTATGGTTTCTCCGCAATTGGTGTTCCATAGTCCGAAATCACTGGCATAGACACCCGTGAAAATTTCCCGGACAAACTTTGCACCGGTCGCCACCGCAAGATCAATAGATGCCATCGGGTCCCACAGCACATTCACGCCAAACGGAACCGTGATTTCGCCCATCAGTTCCCCGATCACGCGCCCCATGGCGGCGATTGTCTCCGGATGCACTTTGGTCAGATAAGGAAGACTGAATTCATTGGAAAACATGACACCGTCCACGCCCCCGTCCTGCAAAGCATGCAGGGAATGACGAGCAGATTCCATGACCTTCTCCATACCGCCCTTTTTATCATACCCTGAGTCGCCGGGCAATGCTTGAAGGTGACACATCGCAATAATAGGTTTGCTTGTTCCGAATAAATCTTTTGTCCACATAATGATCTCCTCTTTTCTATAATATAAAAACTGCTATTGATCTTATCAAATATTCTATTAGCCGTATAAAATCCGCTATTGGTCATACAAAGCCATTATCGGCCGCCCCATCGCGCATAATCGGGCGCATCGCCGCTTCATCCGCCGGCCAGTACAACATTCACGCCTTTTTCTCTAAAAGCTTTCTGGTACTCTTCGTCCATGGAATCCATGATCATGATATCAATCTGTTCGATTTTGCAGACATTCGAGAAGGTTCTTTTTCCCAGTTTGCTGTGGTCTGCCACCAGGATGACCTGATCTGCGGCCTTCATCATAGCCTGTTTGATCGCAACCTCTTCCATGGTCCGGTTGGTAATGCCATCTTCCAGATCAATCCCATCCGCTCCCAGAAACGCCTTGTTCACATGAATCTCTTTCAAGAAATTCTCCGTATGAAAACTGACAATTGTAAATAGATTCTTTTGAACCGCTCCTCCGGTGATAATCAGGTTGATGTTCGGCTTGGAGGCAAGCTCGAATGCAATTTTCACATCATTGGTAATGATGGTCACCTTGATGTCTTTGATGCTTTGAGCAATTTCAAATGTAGTGGAACCAGAATCCAGGATGACCACATCGCCTTCATTGATCCATTCCGAGGCGACTTTCCCGATAATCTGCTTTTCTGTCCGGTTGAGGTCTTTTTTGCTGGAATAGGGAATTTCATTATTCAGATCGCTGTCAGCCGACAATACGCCGCCGTGGGTCCGGATCAACAGTCCTTTGCTTTCTAATTCGCTTAGATATTTCCTTACCGTCACTTTTGAAACATCAATCAGATCGCTGATCTCACTGACGGTTGCTTTTTTTTCTTCATTTATATAGTCAAGGATTTTCTTTTGCTTTTCTATTTGAAATAAATTGTCGTTTTCCATCGTTTTACACTCCATTTCAATTTTTTATAGTTTCTTATGGTTTCGTTTGGCTTCGTTTGCTTGCTTTTGATTGGATTATAGCAGAGCAAGGATACCTCTGTCAATATGCATTTTGAAATAAATAAAAATATTTTTGTGAAGATTTTTTGAACATGGAGACGTCAGGTTGTGTAAAAACGCAGGGTGCAATATGGGGTGCAATATGGGTGAAATATGGGGACGGTTCTTATATTGCATTTTATTCTGTTTATGCAATATAAGAACCGTCCCCATATTTCACATATTGCACCCTGTGCTCCATCCCCTTCCCTCCGCTATTTGCAACGGATGGTAGGAGGCGTATAATAAACTGATATATGTTACATCGCATCCAAATGAGTTGAAGCTTAGGAGAGATATTCCATGAAAAATCACTATTTTAAATGGTATCGTGATTGGAGCATTAAACAGAAACTGCTGATTATCATGACATTGCTCATTCTCCTTTCTGTTACGCTGGTTTCCTTCCTGAGCTATAAACGTTATTCCGATTATTTCACCGATCAGACCAAACAGCAGACCCAGCAGATCATCGAGCAAATCGGAATCAATGTGGACACCTACCTGAACGAATTGTTCCGCTTGAGTCTTTCTCCTTACTATAACAACAGCATTATGGCGGAACTGGAAAGCCGGCCCAAAAACGAAATGGAGAAGCTTGACAAGCAGCGTAAAATCGAAAGTTTCCTGGGTTCGGTGATGATCCTTCCCCGAGAGGATATTCTACGGGTGTACATTCTTACCGATAGCGATGTCTATTCGAATGTCAAAACGCCTTATGACATGGCGGATTATTTCACTTATCCGCAGACCGACTGGTATCAGCAGGCGATCTCCACACAGGACCAGATATTCATTCCGGTGCATTTGGAGAAGGTTTTCGGGAATACGAAAACGCAGATTTTTTCCGTCGTGCAGGGATTGCGAAGCAAGGAAAACAGCACCACCGCACTTGGTGTGATCAAAGTCGACGCCAATTACGAGGGAATCCGGACCATCTGCGATAAAGTGGAACTCCAGAAAGACAGCGCGCTTTTCATTCTTGACAATGACCAGAACGTCATCTATCAGAACAGCAGTTTCAACGGGGATGAACTGGGGAAAAGCATATACAATTACGCCCTTTCCACGGACGGCAGCAGTTTTACCGAAATCAACGGAAGCGGGTATGTAGTGACTGTCAGCCCCCTGAAA
>CAZJXH010000202.1:0-7167 GCA_964549475.1 uncultured Oscillospiraceae bacterium | reverse complement strand
AACCATTTTATCCCTTGATTACTACTGAGGGATACACAAAATTCTTTACACTACCGGGCACACTTCTGACACCTGTCGATATTACGGTTATAGCGGATTACAACAACAATTATTTAAATCAAATATTCTCCAACCTTATTCCAATCGCTGTCGTGTTTTGTGCTTTTTTGTTTTTATCATCCGGTGTTCTCTGGGCGATATTGAAACAAATACAGAACAAAAACACTCTGCAGCTTGTTGGGAAACTCAACACTATTGCGGACGATAACAGCCTTATTACAGACAACCCGGCGCTTGAAGCCGCTTATGAAAATATCAAAGCTAAATTCTCCGATCATTTAAATGATTATAAACGTTTAAATTCTTATCTCTCGCATGAACAAAAAAACGCGATTGCTATACTTCGGACGAATCTGGAGTTAAATGAAAATACAACCTATCTCGCTAATCTTGATTATATATCCGATAGTATTGATGATGTTCTGACTCTTAGTGAAACTGCCGAGATGAATTCTAAAGCAACAGTTGATGTATCGCTTGTCTGTGCTGCTGTTTGCGATAGCTACCTGAAACTTTCGAAAAATATTACATTTCAGTTTAATGAAGATGACAATACAGAAATCTTAGCCAAAGAGCGTTGGATTTATCGTGCCATTGCGAACCTCATAGACAACGCTGTAAAATACGGAAATAATAATGCAATTGAAGTAACCGTTAAAGCAAAAAACAATAGTGTCATTATTACTGTGAAAGATTATGGCATTGGCATCAGCAGCGATAAACAGGATAAAATATTCAATCATCGATATCGTATTAGCGAGCTGAATAAAGACGGTTATGGCATAGGCCTATCTCTTGTTTCCCATGTTTGTGATTTGTGCGGAGGCTTTGCCATGGTAGAGAGCGAAGTAAATGAAGGGTCAACATTTTTTTTATCTTTCCCTCAAAAAAATATTCGAATTAACATTCAGTAAACACTGGCTTTGCTATACTAAACCTATCAAATTCGTTCAATGCATGGGACGTTTATAAATAATAAGCAAAAGGAGCACAACTAATGTACATTTTTAGAAATGCTGTAAAAAACATCGGCAGAAACAAGGGCAGGAATATTCTACTGGCAGTCATTATTTTTGCCATTATATTAACGACTGCCGTGTCAATTATTATCAACACAACAACCTCAGCGATCATCAAGGACTACAAGGCTCGTTTTAGTGCGGAAGTCGCAATCCACTACGATATTAATAATACTAAATCAACCACGCAATATATTGCACTGACTCCTAGCCAGATGATCGATTTTAGTAAGTCTGATTATTTGCAAAAAACAATTTTTAATGTGAGTATGCCAATTACTTTTGAAAGCTTGAGAGCATTTGATGACGATAAAAAAGAAATGAGTATAGACGGAACCGTTAACTCGAATGGTTCAGCTAACTCAACTGACTCAAATTCTCACGCAACGGTACAGACATTGGGGCAAATTGTTGCATCAAATCAATCAAACATCAGTTATGATTTCAAAAACGAGTTTCGAAAGATCATTAGCGGAAAAATTTACAGTGCCAAAGATGAATGCATTATAAGCGAACAGTTTGCAAAACTTAATAAGTTATCGGTTGGTGATAGTATTTTAGTTAAAAGTAACTTAAAAAACAAACCAATGCCGCATACTCTGAAAATTTCCGGTATTTATTCTGATAATACGATGACTGAAGGGAATATGCCCTCCATGTATAAATTTGTACCTACTGCCGCATCAAACAGAAACAATGAAATACTTATGAGCTTTGATACTGCAATGGGGATGGAAATGACAAGTAAATCGGACTATTTTATTGTTGACGCTAAATACTTTTTAAAAGATCCGGCAATGCTTAAAGATTTCCAAGATGAGTTGACGAAAAAAGGGCTTCCAAATAATTATACTGTCACAGCAGATGATGAAGGATATAACAAGGTAGTAGGTCCGGTTGAGGGTCTTGCAAAAATCACCCAATCCTTTTTATTAGTGGTATTGTTACTAGGTTCTATAATCTTGATTCTTCTATCCACACTCGCTATTAGGGAGAGAAAATACGAAATTGGCGTTCTTCGCGCAATGGGCATGAAAAAGGTCAAAGTTGCATTAGGACTTATTTCCGAAATGCTTGTCATCACAGCATTATGCCTTGTTTTAGGGTTAGGAGTTGGCAGTGCTGTCTCACAGCCGGTTGCCAACAGTATGCTTACCAATCAAGTTGAATTAGCGATAGCGAATCAAAACAACGATGGTGTGGTTGCAGAGGCAATAGACAGAAGCAACGAACCGGAAAAGCCGTTGTCAAAATTAGAAATAAATCTGAATATGAATGCTGTCATTCAAATAATTTTGATTTCCCTTGCTCTTGCCGGTACATCAAGTATTGTCGGCATTCTGTATATCACAAAATATGAACCGATGAAAATTTTATCCGAAAGGAATTAAGGTGAAAATTATGAGTGTTTTAACATTGAATAAGGTATCTTATCATTATAGCAATACAACGAAAAAGGTGCTCAAGGACATCAATATGGATTTCCAGGCGGGAAAAGCATATGCCATCATGGGAAAATCCGGTGCGAGAAATATCGGCGTTATTTTTCAGAGTTATAATCTGCTGATTAACGCGACAGCACTTGAAAACTTCGAGTTAACATTCAGTAAACATTGGCTTTGCTATACTAAACCTATCAAATTCGTTCAATGCATGGGACGTTGATAAATAACAAGCATAAGGAGCACAATTAATGTACATTTTTAGAAATGCCGTAAAAAACATCGGCAGAAACAAGGGCAGGAACATTTTAATGGCAGTCATAATATTTTCCATTATATTAACAACTGCAGTATCCATTATTATCAACACGACAACCTCAGCGATCATCAAGGACTACAAGGCTCGTTTTGGTGCGAAAACCTCCATCACTTATGATTTTAATAAGGCTACATCAAACACGCGGTATACTGAGCTGACTTCCAAGCAGCGGATCGATTTTGGGAAATCTGATTATTTACAAAATACAATCTTCAATACAATTATGCCAATTGCTTTTGATGGATTGAGATCACTTGATGACGATAAAGATGGAACGGGTACGGACGAAACTGGTGGCTCGGTCGGTTCAACTAACCCAAAGGCTTCCCAAATGTTAAAGACAATGGGGCAAATTATTTCATCCAATCAATCGGACATCAGCTATGATTTCAAAAACGAGCTTCGAAAGATCGTGAACGGAAAAATATACCGTGCTAAAGATGAATGTATTATCAGTGAACAGTTTGCACAACTCAATAAGTTATCGGTTGGAGACAGTGTCGTTATTAAAAGCGGCTATAAAAGCAAACCAATGCAACAAACCCTGAAAATTTCCGGTATATATTCAGATAATACGATGAAGGGGGGAGCTGACCTCTCCGCATATAAAATAGCACCTTGTGCCGCATCAAACAGAAACAATGAAATACTTGTGAGCTTTGATACTGCGACAGCGATAGGAATGGAAAATAAAGCGGATAATTTTTTTGTTGAGGCAACATACTTTTTGAAAGATCCGGCAATGCTTAAAGATTTCCAAAATGAATTGACGAAAAAAGGACTCCCAAGCACTTATAAGGTCACAACAGATGAAAAAGGATATAACAAGGTGGTAGGTCCTGTGGAGGGTCTTACAAAAATCACTAACACTTTTTTATTCGTGGTATTGTTACTTGGTTCTGTCATCCTGATTCTTCTTTCCACGCTCGCTATTAGAGAGAGAAAATATGAAATCGGTGTTCTTCGTGCAATGGGCATGAAAAAGGGCAAGGTTGCATTAGGACTTCTTTCCGAAATGCTTGTCATCACCGCATTATGCCTTGTTTTAGGGTTAGGCGTCGGCAGTGCTGTTTCTCAGCCGATTGCCAACAGTATGCTTTCCAGTCAAATAAAATTAGCGGAAACCAAACAAAACAACGATGATATGGGCATTATGGTAGCGGAACTAAATCCTGAACCGCAAACAACATTGAAAGAAGTGAACGTTAATCTGAATATGAATGCCGTCATACAAATAACTTTGATTTCACTTGCTCTTGCAGGTGCATCAAGTATTGTCGGCATTCTGTATATCACAAAATATGAACCGATGAAAATTTTATCCGAAAGGAATTAAGGTGAAAATTATGAGTGTTTTAACATTGAATAAGGTATCTTATCATTATAGCAATACAACGAAAAAGGTGCTCAAGGACATCAATATGGAGTTTCAAGCAGGAAAAGTATATGCAATCATGGGAAAATCCGGCGCAGGAAAAAGTACGATACTCTCCCTCATTTCGGGACTTGACATTTGTACAAGCGGAAGCATTGATTATGCAGGGATAGATATGAAGTTAATGGATCGGGATAAATACCGTGCGAAAAATATCGGTGTTATTTTTCAGAGTTATAATCTGCTGATTAACGCGACAGCAATTGAAAACATTGTGCTTTCGATGAACATTAGCGGCAGCAAAGAGAAAGACAAAAAGAAATATGCCTACGAGCTTCTCGAAAAGGTTGGTATTGACAAAGAAACGGCTGACCGCAAGGTTCTCAAGCTGTCAGGCGGTGAACAGCAGCGTATCGGCATTGCCCGAGCTATATCACATAATCCCGATATTATTATCGCTGATGAGCCGACAGGCAACCTTGACAGCGATACCGAGGAAAATATTATGAACATCCTGCTTTCCCTTGCCCATAATGAAAACAAATGCGTGATTGTGGTAACCCATTCAAAGCAAGTAGCTAAATATGCGGATGAGCTTTGGGGACTAAACACGGGCAGCCTGGTTTTTGTAAAATAGGCGTTGCATTTTAACAAAGTCCGCCAATTCCTAAGTAATGAGGAATGGCGGACTTTATCTTTATTTAGCATATAATCCAGTAGTTAACATTCAATAACCCAAACGCATTGTGAAACTATATGTCTATTAAAGAAATAATAACTAGTACTTTGTTAACTCTAATTCCATTATATAATGCCTAGTGGCTCTTATCTACTAGATATTCTGATATTTTTTATACAGCCTTGATAATTGCTCCCATGATACTTATATTAATTTCTAGGGGCAACGTAAAAATTGATCTAACTTTTCTTTTCTTCAATACTATAGTGAATACAAATAACATTTTGTCATTCATCTCGATTTTTTTACTAACTTGACAAGGTGTCCGGATGTGACCGAAATATGCAGATAAACAGCAATTTTGAAGCATGGGTTGCAGAGACAGGATGGATGTGGGGAATTCCGTAAATTTTCAATCACTTTATACCATGGCAAATTGGAGAAGAGAATATTTATGCTATTTAATAAAGAAAATCCCATATGATTCCCCTTACTAGCGATAAATGTTATAATCTTAATATAATAATGCAAAAGAAAATGGCTTGAAAATTATTTGCACCAGAACCCTTTTATTCCATTTTTTATAACATTCAAAGTGGACTATATTTTCGGGGAGAAGGCCATGATACAAACTCTCAAACGTAAATAGTATCTTCTAGTAGATCGCTCCTTGGCTGTAAGGAAGAAAGAAGCATAGATGAGACTGATTTATGACAACAACAGATTAAAGCATCTCGTGACAGCATCTGCTGGACATGATACAGCTTCATTCGAGATATTGTACAAAGAATTTTCCAGGTTTATATATAACATTGCAAATTCGGTACTCCGTAATGCAAGTGACGCCAATGATATCGTACAGGAAGTGTTTGTTAAAATTTACCAATTGAAGGAATGCAATCTCCCGGAATCCAATGCAGTTGCATGGCTCTATGTCCTGACGAAAAACGAAGCACTGCGCGTTATCAGAAACCGCAGAAATGAATTCTCTATCAATGGCTATGAAGATGAACTGACCAGCGATCACTTACACGAATCAATGGATGAGAATATGATAATGCAAAAAGTTGTTTCTGTGTTGAGTGAGAAATCAAGAGAAATCGTTATTTTAAAGGCTGTAAGCGGATATACGCATAAAGAAATATCCAGGATATTGAAAATCCCCAGGGGACGGTTCAGTGGAAATATCATGAAGCAGTCAAACAGATGAAGAAGCTGTATGAAGAGATAGATAATCCCAACAACACACCCCGCGTAATGCATCTATATGGTATAGGGAACAATCAGGATGGAGAAGAATCTTTTGAATCATGAACAGGACAACTGAAACAGGATGCGGAGATAATGGTGTGGATATAGTAGAATGGAATTATTATAGTGGGAGATTATATCAATGAAAAATAAAGAATCAAAGGGAATACTGGATTTACTGAATAGAAGCATCTCTTCCGGCAAGGTGGATAACCTGGAAGAAATCGAGAAGCGACTTGGCATAGAGAAGAAAACCGTCCGACAGACACTGTCGTGGAAGAAATGGATACCATCCTTCGCATCCGGGCTCGCCGCTGCCATTTCGTTCACTGTATTGCTGTTTTCACTTACTTATTATCAAAATATTTTTAGGAAAGGCTCTTATCTAAATTCGACGGCTATGATGTCTACGATGGATCGTATGGAGACCGGACCTCATCTGTTGTTCATCTCAGGATTTCTGTTTATCACTTTTTGTGTCATTACAGTAATCCTTGTAAAAAGAGCAAAAAGAAAATGAAAGACAAGGGGATGAACCCCAAATAATGAAATCAAATATAAATATTTTTCGGATTTGCCAACAAAACGCATCGCTCCAATCATCTATCCGGTATAAGGCTTTCGGGGGAAAACGAGGACCCTGATCGATACCGGATATGGTAAGGAGGAAAGACGTGAAAAAAAATATTTCTATCGTTGTTGTTTTATTGCTTCTCGTATCGGGTGTTTATATTTATAAATATTCTAATGCGCAGATCAATCCAAATGATTTTATCATAAAAGTTGACACAAAAACCTTTATTAAAACTTCTGAAGACAAGGTCTTGAATTTCTATGAGAAAAATAAAGAGGATCTTAAAGCTCTTGCAACCTATCTTTTAGCAAACGAAAAGGTTCTTGGTGCGTGGCCTTTCATTCTTGATAAAGAAAGCAATAGGCTTACCGAGAAAATCACGGATGAATCCATTGCATATTTCGGTCACATCCGGACAGTGATTCCGGCCACATCCGGACAGCGTTTC
>CAZJXH010000201.1:0-7178 GCA_964549475.1 uncultured Oscillospiraceae bacterium | reverse complement strand
CGCTCCGGTCAGATTGAGTCCGACGCCTCCCGCTTTGAGCGAAAGAACCATGAACGGGACATATTCTTTTCCGCAAAGCTGTTCGACAAGCTCCGTGCGTTTCTTGACAGGCGTTCCGCCATGCAGGACCAGCCCTTTCCGGCCGAATATTCCTTCGAGATAATCCGCGAGCGGCTCGGTCATTTCTCTGAATTGGGTGAAAACAAGGACGCGTTCGCGCTTTTCACAAATTGTCTCGCAGATTTCGGCCAATTTCTCGAATTTGCCGCTGTGTTCAACATCAAATTCCTTCTGCCCCAGGTATTGATCCGGGTGATTGCAAATCTGTTTGAATTTGATGATGCTTGCCAGCACAAGCCCTTTGCGCTCGATTCCTTCCGCCGTTTGCAGCTTGTCATGGATTTCCTTCACAAGTCCGCTGTACAGAACCACCTGTTTTTTCGTAAGACCGGCGTATTCCTTGAGTTCGATTTTATCAGGCAGATCCGATATGACATTTTTATCGGTTTTAAGCCTTCGCAAAATAAACGGACTGACCACATTCCGGATTTTTGTATAGTTTTCAGCATCCTGCATCCCTTTTACAAATTCAGAAAACTCTTTTGTCGTCCCCAGCAGACCTGTATTTAAAAAGTCAAACAGCGACCACAGATCCGACAAGTGGTTTTCGATCGGCGTGCCTGTCATGGCGATTTTAAATTCCGACTGAATCTGTTTCACCGCCTTTGTCTGTTTTGTTCCAGGATTTTTAATCGCTTGCGCCTCGTCCAGAATGACCAGGTTCCATCGATATTCTTTTAAATATTCAATTCTGGGCGTCATTCCATACGTTGTATTAATCAAATCGGCGCTCTTGATGTCGAGGCTTGTGTTTTTCGCATGAAGCACGCTATAGGCCAATTTGGGCGTGAATTTTGTGATCTCTTTCTCCCAGTGGCCGATCAAAGACGCCGGAATAATCAGAAGGGTTTTGAATTCTCCCTTTTTGCGCAAATGTTCCAATAAAGCCAGAATCTGGACGGTTTTCCCAAGCCCCATGTCATCTGCCAGAAGAGCTCCGAAACCCAAAGTTTTCATCGTGGCCAGCCAGTCCAGACCGGTTTGCTGATAAGGACGAAGGGTGCCATTGAAATTCTTACCTGCCGCCACGTTTGCGATTTGCACTGGATGGATAAGCCTGCTTCGGATCGTGTTCAGCCATTCGCCATTGGTAATCTGGATATCCACATCTTTGGCGCTGTCTCCCAGCAGTCCACTTATATCCATGCTCATTCGCATAGCGTCCATGATGGACAGCAGTCCGTTCTTTGACATTTTTTGCGCTTTTTCGTAGGCGTCAAGGGTGTCTCTGAGTTTGTCGCGGTCGACTTCGACCCATTTTCCTTTTATGAAGGACAACCCGTTCGTCTTTGCCAGCAATGCCTCGATTTCTTCCTTTGTAATGTCCTGATCGCCTAGAGAAATTCGGGGGTCAAACTCGAGCAGCGCATCCAGCCCGACTTTTGACGGCGCTTTTTCCCCTATGGAAACGGACAGTCGGATGGAATTGGTTTTTTTCTTCCACCAGTCCGGTATCCGGCACAGAATCCCGCTTTCTTCATACAGGGGTATTTCTTTTAAAAAGAGATACGCCTCATCCGATGTGAGCTTCAGCGGGGAAAACAGTTCGCCGCTTTCTACAAATTCCGAGATCAGATTGCTACGGTCCGCCGCGCGGCTTACGGTGGATAACAGTTTCAGCAGCAGCTCGCTCTGATCCTTGTATTCCAGCAATGCATTTTTGAGCGGCACATGCGACACTTTTCTCTCTTTTTCATTCCCGGTACTGTATGTTGCCAAAAAAGCGAAGGGGTAATCCCGGTCTTTATTCTCTACGAGGTGGAAAAACACTCTGCCTGCCACATTGATATTCGAGCGGTGAGAAAGGATGAATTCGGCGATCGTGCTTCTGCTGTCTTTCGTCTCCGACTCAAATGCCGCGGAAAGCCCGCTCCACATTGTTTTGATCCAGTCTACATTCACAAACTCGCTTCCGACAGCATACGGAACGCGCTCTGCTATTTCAAGAAGCGTCTCATCGGCGATCTTGGATGCCTTCCTTGTAAATTCGATGTCCGGATCATGGGACAAGGATTGAATGAATCGATCGGACATGTTGTGCACAAACGCCAAGGATGGCGACATGTCAAGCGGATTCTCCTCGAATCCGAAATAGAACCAGGCTTTGAACATGTCGATTCTGAAGTCGTCCACCAGTCTCTCATTTGTGTAAAACTCTTTTCGAGTGATATCATTTATAGGTTTCGTCGTCTCGTAATCGAGAAGGACACCGTTTTCGAGATAAATCGCAATGATCTCCCTGTGTTTCGTGTCATTGAATTCCGCAATCAATTTCTCATCTCCCGTTTTCAAATAATTCGCACTGCATAGGCCCTATTGTATGACTTTAACGGTCATCTTGCAAGACGAGGAGACGTTTCAACTTAATTATGAATAATTTTTCAGTGTTTTCATTAATTAAAATGACAACCGCAAAATCTTCTGATATAATAAGAACATACGTTCTGGAGAGGTATATCAAATGATCTCAACATGCAACACGATTCAACGTAAAACTTTATTATACAAGACTGGTGTTGAATACGGCGATTATACAATAAATCATGTTCAAGGATGTGCTCATGGCTGCAAATATCCTTGTTATGCTTTTTTGATGGCAAAAAGGTTTGGCAAAGTAAAGTCCTATGAAGAATGGATTGAACCCAGTCTGGTTGAGAACGCGCTTGAGCTTCTGAATAAAGAGATTCCAAAGCACAAGAAGAATATCACATCGGTGCATCTTTGTTTCCCTACGGATCCATTCATGGTTGGATATAAAGACATTTGTGATACCAGCATTGAGATAATCAGGGCATTGAATGCTGCAGAAATTCCATGTACGGTTTTAACGAAAGGATTATTGCCAATAGAGTTATCTTCTTTATCTCATGAAAATCAATATGGAATCACCTTGATTTCTCTTGATGAATCCTTTAGAGAAAGGATTGAACCGGGAGCATCTCCTTACCAAGATCGAATTGATAGTCTTAGAGCTCTACATGATGAAGGTGCAAAAACCTGGGTGAGCATTGAACCTTACCCGACGCCCAACATTATTGAACAAGATTTTATTCCGATCCTTGAAGCGGTTGGGTTTGTTGATCGAATTATTTTCGGACGCACAAACTACAATGCCATTGTTAGCAAATATAAGGATATTAACCAATATTATAATGGATTAAGTAAGCAGGTCATTGATTTCTGTTATGAAAAAGGAATCGATTATCATATCAAGGATGGTACAGTAACGCTTATATAAGAATTCACTTGAGAAAATCTTAGAATCCAATTTTCGGAGCACCAAGACCTTTCCTCATCTATGGAGACGGTTCCCCGTGTTTTTAATTCATCGGCCCCAGCTCCTGCCCTTTCCGGCTTCTGGCGGCGGTGACATTCCGTATCACGACAGCGGCCATGACAATCGCTCCGCCGATGAGGGCCAGCGTGGAGGGTTTCTCCCCTGTGCCGATGAACACCCAGACCGGATTGAGCAGCGGCTCGATGACGGGGATAAGAATGCCTTCGAGCGCCGTGACATGCTGGATGCCGGCAGTATAGAAGACGTAGGCCAGCCCGAGCTGGAATATGCCCAGGAACAGGATGCTCCCGACGGATCGGGGTTCTAACACGATTCCGCCCAGAAACGGAATGCTGATCAGAAACATGAACAGGTTTCCCCAGATGGTGATTTCAATCGGTTTGTGGACTTTGAGCTTGTTGAGGTTCAGGATCATGACCGCCATCGAGATCCCGCTGACGATTGCAAGAAGGTTTCCGATCATATTGCCGATTTCAAGTTTTCCGACAAAGAACAGGCTCATTCCGGCAAACACCGCAAGGACGGTCAGAATGTCCCGCCGATTGGCTTTTTCTTTATAAAAAATCCGGCCGATCAGCAAGACCCATACCGGCGCTGTGAACTGCAGCAAAATCGCATTCGCCGAGGTGGTCAGTTTATTGGCTGTCACAAACAGCGTGACCAGAAGCGCATAATTCAGAGCGCCCAGGAGCACGGCTTTGTTGGGTCTGGGCAATCTGGCCTTGCTGTTGAAAATCCAGAACAGCAAAAGCACCAGCGCGGCGATTCCGCTCCGGATCCCCGCCAGAGCGATCGGATTCCATGGAATCCATTTGATAAATAATCCTGCGGTGCTCCACAGGATTGCTGTGATCACGAGATATACTATTGCTGATTTTCGGCTCATCGGGTGTTTTCTTTCCTGTTTGCTTTATGGGTGCTTTATGGGGACTGCTTTATGGGTGCTTTATGGGGACGGTTCTTTTATTTCACTTTTTAACATTCGGATTGATGTATCTTCCCTTGTTCAACGTCGCTTTTCCGTATTGGATCGCTCTTGCCGGGCAGTAATGGATGCAGGCGAGACATTGCACGCAGTCGCTTCCCCAGACGGGTTTTCCGTCTTTCAATTCGATATTTCCGCAATTGCAGACCTTCACGCAGATTCCGCAATGGTTGCAGGCATCGGTCGCATAAAACGCTTTGGCTTTAAATGGCTGATTGGTGAAAGCGGGATGAATCACACCGGTCAGGAGGAACGGCACCGGTCCTTTTTCCACGAGAAAAATATTATGCTCGCCGTTTTCAATTCTGGACATGATGTTCCGCAAGGTCACTTCCGCTTCGATCAGGATGGTTTTTTCCTCTTCTTTGGTGTTCACGTCGCCGGCGAGAATATAGTTGTTGGGCATCACCAGGGAGAATCCGCTGTCCAGGTTATACCCTTTTCGTGCCAGATGTTTTTGGAGGACGTTCATCGTGTTGCCGATGTTTTTGCCGCAGGTCGCCACAGCATAGATCGAATTGCCCGGAGTGTTCTCGATGGCGTAGACGTTTTCTCCCTGGTCATTCACAAGGGAAAGATTGTCGATGAAATCAAGGACCGGCTTCGGCGGGCCCCAGGCATAGATGGGAAACACCAGAAAAACCTTCTCGTCCTGCTCCAGAGAAAAAGAGAAAGGCGGCTTCTTGTCCGAAGCCTTTTTCGTATATTCTGCGATGGAGACCAGCTTCTCATCATGAAAGCGTTCTCCGATGCGTTTTGCGGTATCCAATGAATTCCCTGTTCCAGAAAAATAAAATATCATTGTGTTCCTCCTCCGACGGATTGTTTTTGAATCATTTGTTGAATCACCGGTTGAATCGGTTCGTATGGCTTTGCCCTTTACAATATAATAGAGTTATCGTTTCTATTATAAACGTTTTTCAATTTTCTGCAATTTTCTTTGAGAAACAGTAGTGCAATATGGGGACGGTTCTTATATTGCATAAACAGAATAAAATGAAATATAAGAACCGTCCCCATATTGCACCCATATTGCACCCCCTACGAAAACCTGACAGCATTTCGCAAGCGATTGCACTGGAGAAACAGGCGATTTCAATGTATAATAATAAATAATTATTTGATAACCATTTGCAGATATTTCGGCCCGGGGTATTGACTTTCCCCTGCGGAGGATGGTTTATACTTCGGTTATGGAG
Source organism: uncultured Oscillospiraceae bacterium (assembly GCA_964549475.1). Classification (GTDB taxonomy): domain Bacteria; phylum Bacillota; class Clostridia; order Saccharofermentanales; family UBA5734; genus JBBQKF01. The sequence continues at coordinate 1,576 of CAZJXH010000201.1, read as the reverse complement.
GTAGCGAATCGTGTACAAGATCAGTGATTTTTCGAAAATAACGGTTCTTTCCGTGAAGGCTCTCCGGTATTACGACGAGGAAGGAATCCTGGTTCCTTCCTTTCGGGATGATAACGGGTATCGGTTTTATAACGAGGCGGATTTCAAGAAGGCACAGCTGGTAGCGCTCCTGCGCGTGCTGGATTTTTCGATCGCGGAACTCAAGGATGTTCTGGAAAACTATAGCGGCGAAGAAGATCTCTCGTATTTTTTGTCCGAAAAAAAGCTTATGATCGAAGAGAAAATCAAGAACGACCGGTTGCTGATTAAAAAGCTCGAAAGCTTCCTCAAACCAAAAAAGGAGGAATGTTTTATGGATTACAAAGTTGAAATCAAAAACTATGACGAGATGACAGTCGCGAGCATGCGCTTCAAAGGAGCGTACAGCGAAGTCGGCAAGTATTTCGGGCCGATTTTCAAAGAGGTGCAGGGAAAGGCGGATGGAGCGCCATTTTCGATTTATTACGACGATTCCTATGCGGAGATGGCGGATATCGAGGTTTGTGTCCCGACAAAAGGCCTGATCAAGTCTACAGCAGTCACAGCAAAGAAGCTTCCGGCGGTCAGAGCGATCTGCACGACCCACATCGGGAGTTATGAGACAATCAACCTGGCATACAAAGCTTTGACGGATTATGCGGCTGCAAACAGCCTGGAGACGGTGCTCCCCTCCCGGGAGATTTATATCAAAGGGCCTGGAATGATTTTCGCGGGAAATCCGGATAAGTTCGTCACCGAAGTGATGATTCCACTGAAATAACGTCTTTTTTCACGAGAACGAAACAGCAGGCATGATGGATTTCTTCATGCCTGTTGTTTTTTGTTTTTTATTTCTTGTTTTGTGCGGGGTGTAATGAATTATCAGGCTGCCTATAATCTAGTTTCATCCTGTTCGTTCAGTTCATCCAGTTCGTTCAGTTCATCCAGTTCATTCATCTTTATTCCATTTGTAATTTTACCGGAATATTGGTATGATAGAGATGTTTTCAAATGCAGTTTCTACTGTATAAAGAAAGGTTTTTATATCACCCGTATTATTGATTCATTGTTGGAAGGAGATCAAATTTATGCCGTATCTTTATGTATTAATCGCACTCGTTGTCATTCTTTTTTTAGCGGGTATCAAAATTGTTCGGCCGACAAACCGGGGTCTCATTGAAACGCTTGGAAAATATTCAAAATTCGCAGAACCTGGATTCCATTGGGTGTTCCCTGTCATACAGAAAATTTATCTGGTCAATATTACCGAGCAGATGTTCAATGCCGATCCGCAGGTCATCATCACGAACGACAACCTGAACGCGACGGTGGATGCTCAGATTTATTTCAGAGTCAAATCAGACGAAAGCAGTGTGAAAAGCTCTGTTTACAATGTCAATAATTATCAATACCAGATCATCAATCTGGCGAGAACGACACTTCGTAATATCATCGGAACCATGACACTCAAGTCGGCCAATAGCGAAAGAGGCCGGATCAACACGGATCTGCTTCAAACGCTTTTGGAAGAAACCAGCAAATGGGGCATTGATATCGT
>CAZJXH010000200.1:0-7225 GCA_964549475.1 uncultured Oscillospiraceae bacterium | reverse complement strand
CACCGAAGTCGCTTTCGACGCCGATCTCCCCATTCATCATGTCCACGAGGCGCTTGCAGATGGTAAGCCCCAATCCTGTTCCCCCGTATTTCCTTGTCACAGAGGAATCCGCTTGTGAAAAAGCAGCGAACAATTTCCCCATCTGTTCTTGCGTCATTCCGATTCCGGTGTCGCTTACCGTAAATTTGACATGGCAAATATCCCCTGCGGTATCCAGTAATTCAGCTCGGATGAGAATATGCCCCTTGTCGGTGAATTTGACTGCGTTATTGACCAGATTGATCAGAATCTGTCCGAGTCTCATGGGGTCGCCGATTAAATCATATGGCAGGTCCTTGGCAATCGTATTCAAAACCTCCAGGTTTTTCTCCGCTGCTTTGACAGAAATCATTCCAATAATATTGCTGATGACTTCGTCAAGTCTGAAATCAACGGATTCCAATTCCAGTTTGCCTGCTTCGATTTTTGAAAAATCCAAGATGTCATTGATGATGCTGAGCAGGGAATTGGCAGAGGAATCAATCTTGCCGACATAGTCCCTTTGTTTCGGCGTCATTTCTGTCTTCATGACAAGATTGGAAAATCCAATGATTGCATTCATGGGGGTCCGGATTTCGTGGCTCATATTCGCCAGAAAGTCACTCTTTGCCTTGGTCGCTTCCTCTGCGATTTCCTTGGCTTTTTTCAGCTCCGCTTCCGCATGCTTCTGATTGGTGATGTCCCGAAGGATTCCTACTGAGTGCCATCCGTCTTTTAACGGGACAGCGGACAGGGCAAGCTGGACAAAGAACTCGGTGTTGTCTTTCCGAAGGGCTTCCAGATCAAGAATCTTTCCGACTGCGTTTCCCTGTCCGGTCTTCTGGAACATTGGGAATGCAGCCATATGGGCCTCAAGATAACGTGTTGGTACAATAAATTTATGAAGCCTGTTGCCGATGGCTTCGGAAGCAGTATACCCGAAAATTCTCTCTGCCGCAGGATTCCAGAAAGATATGCAGCCGTTCTGGTCCATCATGATGATTCCGTCCTGTGCGGAATCGGTGATCGCCCGAAGCCGGAGCTCGCTGCCGCGCAGCGCATCCTCGGACTGTTTGCGTTCGGTGATATCGCGGACGGACGAGACTCGAAGCGGGGTTCCCTGTATCTGGACCTCTCTGCCCTCCACCTCTGCGAAAAACACTTCTCCGCTTTTTTTCACCATTCGGATTTCATACGAATGGGTATAGTTTTCTGCCACATGTTTCTGGGCAATAGGCTTATCCTCCGGCAAAAAGTATTCATACACATTTTTCTTCAGGATCTCATCCGGGTCATAGCCGATTAATTTTTCGAATGAGGAATTGAATTCTCTGGTGATTCCGTCTTTATGAATGATGATCCCCTCTAATGTGACCTCCGAAAGCATTCGGAATTTCTCTTCATTCTCCTGGATGATCATCTGGGATTTTTTCATTTTTTCGTTCCGGCTTATAATCATATAAAAAGCAAGGAAGAGAAGGAGGCCCGCCAGGATCAGGATACTCGCCTGTATTGCGCTTGCTGCAGCGTTCTTTGACCACTCGTCCGCCGGATAGTCCATAGCAAATACGGCTATTGTATTCCCGGTTTTAGCATCCTTCATCGGAATCAGGATACTGACCCACTTTCCCCAACGATCGCTTACCGGATTGGTGATAAGCACATTTCCGTCTTCAAAAGGCTTGTAATATTCTATATTGGCCTCCGTGTATCCCTGGCCTGGTGGAGAATAACTCTCCGATCCAACCGGCTCCGAGTCTGCCATGAAATAAAGCACCCCGCGTCTCAGCGTATAAAGATAAGCGAATCGCACTTCCGGATTGACTGAAATCAATTCCATCATGCTTTGCTTGATGTGCTCATAGGCATTTGTTCCCACATCCTCGCTCACCGCACGGAGCTGCTTGACTGTCTCTTCGTTTAAAGAGACTTCTGCTGTCTTGGCTATAACGATCGCCCGGGCGGATGCTTCCCGAATCGTTTTCGCCCATGCGTAATTTATATAAATGGGACCAAGGATCAGCAATAATATAAACAATATGGCAAGAGCCACCCTCAGTTTATTCGTTTCCTTCAACCAGATCCGAAAAGATCGATTTTTATTCTTCATATCCATGATTCCTTTCAAAATCAGGCTGCAAGAGACAAGTTACGGAGAGATTCGCAGCACGGTTTTTGTTTGATTCAGCCGGAGCAAGGAGAATTTTATTCATAATACGAGTTTACCACTTTACCTTAACTGTGTAAATGGAGCATGGGTGCAATATGGGGACGGTTCTTGTGTTGCATAAACAAAACAAAATGCAATATGGGGACGGTTCTTGTGTTGCATAAATAAAATAAAATGCAACACAAGAACCGTCCCCATATTACAACTGTCAAAGACCCGTTTCGTGCATGTTTCGTTCTTGACATTGATTCTTTTCTTTTATATTATATTAAACATATACATATGCTATGTATTAATAGGAAGTGCAAACTGTTTTTTATCAATCAGGAAGGAAAGGGTATGAGATTTTCGTCAAAAGGCCGATATGCCATCGCGTCATTGATTTATATGGCGCAAAAACATTACAGTGAAGAGCAGATCACCATCCTTTCCATCGCCCGGGCTCTCGGCATCTCGAAAATATATCTGGAGCAGGTCTTTTCCATGCTGAAGAGAGCGGGCATCGTGGCCTCCTCGAAGGGATCACAGGGGGGATACAGGCTGACAGCCCCGCCCGGTAAAATCACCGTCGGCATGATTGCCCGCGCAGTGGAAACCAGCTTGTTCGAAAAAACCGGCACAGCGGTCTCTGGCATGGCGGAATCCATTGACAGGGCAATGGACGAACTGATCTGGGAGCGGCTTGACAATGCAGTCGCCTCTGTCCTGGATCAAGTCACGCTTCTGGATCTGGCGGACAAATCAACCGGTTTCAGCAACGGGGATCATTTTATGTTTTTCATTTAGGAGGAAATTTCATGGCAAAAATCTATAAAAGTCTGACCGATCTGATCGGAAGAACTCCGCTTTTGGAGTTGTCGAATTATAGCAGGAAGAACGGCCTCCAGGCCACCATTCTTGCGAAACTGGAATATCTCAACCCGGCCGGCAGTGTCAAGGACCGCATCGCCAAAGGCATGATCGAGGATGCCGAGGCAAAGGGCCTTTTGAAGCCCGGTTCTGTGATTATCGAACCCACAAGCGGAAACACCGGGATCGGCCTTGCATCCGTTGCAGCAGCGAAAGGATATCGGATTATTCTTACCATGCCCGAGACCATGAGCCTGGAACGGAGAAGTCTGCTGAAAGCCTATGGCGCGGAGCTTGTTCTGACTGAAGGAGCGACGGGCATGAAAGGAGCGATCGATCAAGCGGCGGAACTCGCAAAAGTCACTCCGAATTCCTTTATTCCGGGACAATTTGTCAATCCCACCAATCCATTGATCCATAAAATGACCACCGGTCCCGAAATCTGGGACGATACCGATGGGAATATCGATTTTTTTGTCGCCGGAGTGGGAACGGGCGGAACCATCAGTGGAATCGGCGAATTTCTGAAATCAAAGAACCCGTCGGTCCGGATCATTGCCGTCGAACCTTTCGATTCGCCTGTCCTGTCAGGCGGAAAAGCCGGTCCCCATGGGCTTCAGGGCATCGGCGCCGGATTTGTCCCGGACACGCTGGATACTGGTATTTATGATGAAATCATCCGGATAAAAAGCGAGGAAGCCTACACCGCCGGAAGAGAAATTGCAAAAGCCGAGGGGCTCTTGATCGGGATATCCGCCGGAGCCGCCGTTTTTGCCGCGGCCCTGCTTGCCGTCCGTCCGGAGAATGCCGGGAAAACAATTGTTGCATTGCTTCCAGACAGTGGTGAACGCTATCTGTCCACACCGCTTTTCACGGATTAGGTCCTGTTATTTATTCTCAGGAGAGATGCCTGTCAGATCCTTGACCACTTCCCCCGCGATGATAAGACCCGCGACAGAGGGTACGAAAGATACGCTTCCCGGCACCTGTCGCCGATTGTCGCATTTTCTTTGCGTCCCGGGCGGGCATACGCAATTTGTCTTGCAACTGGTGTTCTCGTCTTCGATCGGTTTGATCGGAGGTTCTTTTGAATATACCACTTTCAGGGACGTGACTCCTCTTGCCCGGAGCTCATGGCGCATGACTCTGGCCAGCGGGCACATGGAGGTCTTGTAGATATCCACGACTTCGAATTTCGTCGGATCGAGCTTGTTTCCCGCTCCCATGCAGCTGATAACCGGAACCTGCGCTTTCTTCGCCCGTTCAATCAGGATGAGCTTGGATGTGATTGTGTCAATCGCATCGACAACATAGCTATATTGCGTAAAGTCGAATTCATCTGCATTCTCTTCGGTATAGAAACAGATATGGGTTGTCACCTTCGCATGCGGATTGATATCCAGGATCCGCTCTTTCATGATATCCACTTTCTGTTTCCCGATGGTTTTTCTTGTCGCGATCAGCTGTCTGTTGAGATTGGTCAGACAGATCTTATCATCGTCAATCAGGGCGAATTCTCCGATGCCGCACCGCGCAAGCGCCTCGGCGGTATACGATCCGACACCGCCGATCCCGAAGATCGCAACGCATGATTTTTCGAGAATTTTCATGGCGTCGCTGCCCAGCAGGATCTCTGTTCTTCTGAATTGATTGGTCATTGATATCCATCCTGTCATTTTTCGTTTTTGCGGTAATCCCCGTTGCACCAATTCTATATGATTTCGTCTGGATATGCAATCGTCCGCCAGGGCAAGATCGTGTCAACTTGTTTTCTGTTTTCGATTGCAATATGGGGACGGTTCTTTTATTGCATTTTATTTTGTTTATGCAATAAAAGAACCGTCCCCATATTGCACCATATTGCACCCATGTTTCAAGCGCCGTTTGCGGAGCTTTCACACACCATGACGGATTTTCATTCTTCCCTGTTCTTGTGATGTTTCCCCTGATATCGATATTCCAGAGGGGATATCCCGTATGTTTTCTTGAAAATGCGGTTAAAGTAGCTTTGGTTTGAAATCCCGATCCGGTACAGGATTTCCATTATTTTCAGATCGGTTTCGATTAAAAGGGCTCTTGAGGCATTGAGCCGCACCTCTGTAAGATAATGATTGAAATATTTCCCGGTTGCATCCCGGAACAGCTGTCCAAGATAAGCCGGACTCAGTTTGAAATCCGCAGAAATTGTCTTCAGCGACATATCATTATGATAATTCTTTTTTATGATGTCCAATGTCCTTTGAACCAATAAATGCAGGGAGGTCTTGCGTTTATTCATGACTTCGAACGACTGGTTCATCATACTTGCAATCCACTGGCTGCAATCCTCCAGGGTGTCGATCGAATCCAGCCTGTCAAACCCCATGATATCGATGTTGGGCAGTGTTTCGGAAGCATTCCCGGATTCGATGATCCGGCGTATCAGCATTGTCAGAAAAGGAATCAGGCTGGCCTTGACGGATTCCAGCGGAGTGTCCCTGTATGAATCCAATAATCCACGAAGGATGGCATTCGCTTTTTCAAAATCCTCTTCCATAATCGCTTTTTCCATCTGTACCAGCACGGGCGCGCATTCCAGTTTCTCGAATGCGCGCGTGATGTCTTCATAGAATACATAGTTCTTCTTGGGATTGATAAATCGATAATTCAAATATTCGACGGCATCCGCATACTGGCGCGCGATATTCTCCACCCCTTCCGAAACCGGGCTGGCACTGGCAAAAAGCAAAATGCCGTTATCCGTCGCATATCTTACTATTCTATCGAGGAAGCATTGATACTCTTCCTTTCCACTCTCAAGCCCGTTCCCGGATGCAAGAATGGTGACGCGGTTGGCGCGGTCGATAAAGCATTCTGTTGTAAAGGAGCCGGAAATATCGGTTCTGCATTTTTCGAGCAGCATTTCCGATTGCAGGGTTCTTTGTTTCGGATTGTCCGTTCCGACCGGCTCCATCACGCAGATCTGGTATTGCTGGGCGGAAAGGTTGATGTCAAGCATGGCGGCGCGCTCATAGAATTCATAATCCTGGATGTCATTATGGACCCACCGGTCCAGAATATTGACTCTGAAAGCCGACAAATCCGGCAAATCCTTATTCGGGCCGATTGAATCCCGTTTCAGGTTATCAATGATTTTTTCAAGGGTTTGATTCAATTCATTCTGGTCGATGGGTTTGAGCAAGTAATTCTCCACCCCGAGCAAAAGGGCCTTTTTGACATAATTGAACTCACTGTGTGCGCTGATCACTACACAACGAAGAGACGGGTTCTGCTGTTTCGCTGCCGAAACAAGCGAAAGCCCGTCCATCTTTGACATGCAGATATCCGTAAAGAGAATGTCAACCTTTTTGTGCTTGAGAATCTCCAGCGCACTTTCCCCTGTTTCGGCGGTTCCTGCAAGTTCAAGGGTATAGGATTCCCAGTCGATTTGCTTGCACAAGCCATGAATCACCATCGGTTCGTCGTCTACAATCAGAATTTCAACCATTTTCCCTTTTTCTCCCTTTGTAAATCAGTGCTTTACACGTTCTGCCTCTTCCTTTAATTGATAAGAAACATTTCTCCCTTATCATCTTACATCATATTTTCGAAGGATTAAACATATTTGAAAAAAGAATTCCTTGATACGGAACAATTCACTTTCTCTGCTGACCACTTTCCAGGCCTCGCAGTAGTCCATCAGCCAGTATTCCAATTTTGCCGCCAGCGCGCTGGGTGTTTCCAGAAGCTGGATGTCCTGCCCGAACTCCTGTTTTTTAATCACCATCGATATTTCCTGGATCAATGCGACTCCGCGCGCGGAAAGATAAAACTCCTGAAACGCCGCCTGTTCCGGGGTATTGACTCCCCAGGACAGCTGTTTCATGCGTTGAAGGATTTCTTTGCTGCGGCAAATGGAGGCGGTCAGCTGCTCCTGCGTTGTTTCCATGATTTTTGCTTTTGAATTTTCATACAGACAGGTGTTGAAATCATGATAGGGCAGATTGTATACTTTATAATCTCTGAAAAATACGAGATCATTGAAAATAATCCGATCCTGACGGGATAATTCCCTCAATAAGCCGACGATTTTTCTCTCTTTGTCTCCAAATTCCAATATGGAGACCAGTGCGTCTATTTCTTCCGTTCCCCGGTCATCTTTCACATTCCAGGCCTGCGCCGCGCCATAGATCAGCCCGGGAACGGAAA
>CAZJXH010000199.1:0-7259 GCA_964549475.1 uncultured Oscillospiraceae bacterium | reverse complement strand
TGATCCGCCCAGAATCCGGAAATAGCCAGCCGCAAAGAAAAGTAAACCTGATCGATGGTTCCGCCGCTCAAGTATTGCCAATCCTGGGTCGTGTTCATGAAAGGATCTCTGAAGCTGATATTCAAATCCTTGGAAACAAGCAGCTCCTGATATTTTCCATTGGTAATTCTGGAAAATATCTCCGCAGTCTTCTTGTTGACAATTGGACCGAACGTTTGCTGCATTTCAAGAAAGGCCTGCTCCAGTTGTGTTTTTGCCAGAGATAATGCAGTATGCCTCGCCAGAGAATCCCTTTGCTGTTTCTCGTTAAGGAGGATCTGATCCTCGATCGCGGAAAGCTCCGGTTTGTCAAGAAAGGTCTGCAGCATTTCGGATTTCATTTGGGCAATGGCGATTGCAGTTGAATTCCGGTTGTCTGCAAGCGTTTCTATTTGTTTCTCAAGCGCTGCGATCTCCGCGTCAGAAGGCTCCTGTTCCAATAAACGGAGCTCGCCCTTGTCAAATCGGGATGCTATGGTCTCCAATTCCTGCCGTACAATCGAAATCGATCGATTTGCCAATGCAACTTGTAAATCCTTCTTTTTCTCTTCCAGAATGAAAATCAAGTTTGAGGCGGAATTAAGCTGCGAAGCCAATTCTTCAATCAATTCTTTTGCTGTTTCAAGCAGGTTCTTTGTCTTGGCCAGAAAGTCAACGGTTGTCCCTTTTTCTTTTTCTTTTTCTTTTTCTTGTTCTACAAGAAGCTCCAACAATCTGGAAAATTCCGGATTAAGCGACATTATTCCCTTATTGAAATTGCCGGCAAATGCCTGGAGCTTCATTTTCAATTCTCGCTGCTGGACGCTGATATATTCTTTTTTTTCGTTGATTTTCCGAATCGCATCCGTTTTTTGATTCAAACGATTTTGGTTTTCAAAATAGTTCTCTTGCAGACGGTCGAAAGAAGAGACTTGAAAACGGGTGAAGATCTCACTCATTTCTGCTTTTCCCGCTTCCAGGGTTTTTTTCGTTTCTTCAAGCCGATCCTTGATTTTTTCGGCGGCAAGCCGGATGTCGGCAGAAAAGCGCGGATCTGCATTCTCCTTGTTCCGTCTGTTCTGCCGGATCGTTTCCTGTTTCTCCTCCAATTCATCCCATTGTTTTTGGTAAAATGAAATGCTGGTATGAATCTGGTTGGTTTTTTCTTTGATCGTTTCCTGGATGGTATAATCGTCCTCCTGCTGCTTTTTTCTTTTTTTTGAATAGCGGATGAGAAAAGCCGGAAGAAGGATAGCCGGAATAATTCCGCCGGAATAAAAAAGCGGATGGATCAGATACCCTGCAAGAAAGAATAGAAGCAGGAAAGCAATCCCGGCCAGACATCCGGCCAGGGGAAAGCGGATTTTCTTCTGCTCTTCGGGCAATCGCTGCTCAAGGACACTTTTTAATTGCTTTATCTGGTTTTGATATTCCTCTGTTTTTAAGCGGATTTCCTGGAGAGTGTTTTCATACGAAACCGCATTATTCCATGCGAATTCTTCCTGTTGGAGGGAGAATTGCATGGTTGTTATCTGTTCTTGCTCCGCCAGGATTTGCTTATGCCGCTCCTGGACTGTTTCGAATTCCTCTTTGCTGATCGCGATGATCTCGTTTCCGCCAAATCCTTTGATGGATTCTTCCCGTTCTGAAAGCTCATCGTTTCTGTTCTGTAGGATTGTCTGGAGATATATGAGCTCCTGCAGCTGTTTTTTTAATTCTCCGATAAAAGTAGAGTCAATTTTAAAATCATCATGGACAAGCAGCTCGTTTGCCTCGTTCCATTCCTTCATTAGATTTTCGATCTCGCTGCTTTTTATTAAGATCTGTTGAAGCTCCCGATATTTCTTATATTGCCGGATTTCCTCGAATGCGTTATTTTTCTCTTCCAGCATTTTCGCTTCCTGTGCCTTTTGATCCAGAAGATTCTGATAGGCTCTTTGCATCCGGTCTTTTTCGGTCTCCATGGCAATCGCATCCGACTTCTCGTCCTCCAAACGGATTCTTGCCTGTTTCAGACGGTCTAAAACACCGATCTTCCCTCCTTTGGACCTGATTTTTTCTGCTGCCGACAGCAGCCGGGATTCAATCAGATGGAAGGATTGTGTTTCATCGCCTGAAGAAGCCAGGTTCTGAAGCTTTTGAATGATTTCGTTTTCTTTCTCTTTGTCGGGGTTGATCACACTGGCAATCTGTCCGATAAAAACACTTTTCTCAAAGGCTTCTTCTCCCATGCCGAAAAAGCGCCTTCCGATGTCTCTTTGTTCGGTCAACTGTTCTGTTTCATTTGTCGACTGATTCCACAATTTCACGACATCATTTTTCGGTGTGGCGCCGAATGTCTTTTCGATTCGGTAGCAAATCCCTTCGTGAGAAAATTCCATGGATCCGCTCATTTTCGATCCATCCCAGGGAGTGTATTTTCGTCGGATATTTTTTGACAAATCCTTCTCCCGAGTGGCAGACCCATAAAGCATCATGCGGATGAATGCCATGATTGTGCTCTTCCCCTGCTCATTTTCTCCGTACAGTACGTTGAATCCGTCTTCGAAGGAGAGCGAATAATCCTTGAATTTGCCAAAATGGTTCATTGTAATCGAATTAATCTTCATTCCACACCACCTCGCCATCGAATGCTTTCAAGCCATATTGCAGTGCGTTTTGAGCCATGGAAATCGAAGCCTCGTCCTTTTTCTCTTTTGCTCTTGCGATTTCATCCAGCATTTTGCGGGTGAAAATGCCTTTGAGTGTCTGTTCTTTTGCGAGCAGCTCGTAATCGAGTTCGAGGGTCGTCTGATTTTCTATTTTCGAAAAATAACAATTGGATTCGATTCGTTGAGAAATCCCCTCGAGATCCATGGTCAGCGATTCCGGGATCTCCCCTTTCAATATAATCTTATACAAATGATCCTTCGCGTCATCGGGAAAGCGCTCGTTCAATGCCGCAATAACAGACTCTGCAATTTCCTGGTTGGTCTGTGCATGGTCGATGGAGACCAAAACCTCATAATAGCAACGGCTGCAGGTTTTACGGAATCGCAGGGAATGGCGGCCTTTTGACACGGTGCCAAGATACACCCCTTGTTCGCCCAATTCGTCAAACCCATGTCCTTCCGGGCATCCCGGATAGGCATAAAACGTCTTGCCTTCTCGCAGAATGACTGTACGTTTGTGTACATGTCCCAAAGCAATATAGTCGAACCCGGATTGCCGGATCAGATTCTTTGAAATCGGATTATACAGGCTGGTTTGTCCTTGTGGAACCAAATCCCCATGAATCACACAAATGTTGATGCGATCTGTGTCCAAATCGTTCTGACTGATACTAAAAAAAGAGTCCGGATGATAAGTGGATTGAAACCCGGCACCCCATAAACATACATTCTTCTCTTCAAATAGGAAGCTTGTCCATTCGTTTTGAAAAAGAAGGACATTCTCTGGCCATTTCCGAGCGTAATAGCAGGAATCGATGGAAAACGGATCATGGTTGCCGGGCGCGATCGCAATGATTGTATCGGGTATCCGGCTGAATTGTTCCAATACTTCCGTAATGATTTGAGACTCAATATGAATATGATCAAACAGATCGCCGGAAAGAAGGAGGAAGTCCACTTTTTCTTCCCGGCAGATAGACAGAATATGCTCGAGTACAAGAAAATTTTCGCGTTTCCGCTGCGCAGCGTTGTCTCCTAAAGATGTAAATTCCACCCCGAGATGCAGATCGGCGCAATGAAGAATTTTAACTTCTTTCGAACTCATGAATACTCCCTGTCCTTTCAGCTGCCTGCTGTCTGCCTGTTTACTGTCTACTGATCACTGTCTGCTGATCACTGCCTGCTGTCTGCTGATCACTGTCTGCCTGTTGATCACTGCCTGCCGTCTGTTATCTATTATACGGTCCGTCTGAAGATCCTTCCGGTTGATGAATGATTGTAAAGCGGGCTTACTTGATATCTCTTCGATTGAACGAATCCAGCGCAATATAACCCATGCAGATCGCTAGTACTGCAAGATACACAAGGGAAAAAAGCGTAGAGGGAACAACGGATTGATACCCGTAAAAATTCATACCTATATTTGCAGATAAATCCGGGAATATTCTCGGTGCCAGCGACAAATTATTGAATGGAATGAATTTCACCCATTCCCCTTTTGCGAAGAGAGCAATAAAGGTATTCGCAAGGCTTCCGCCAAAATAGACCGCGATCGAGATGCCGACAGAAGCTGCTGTATTGCGGGTAATGATGGACAGCATGAATGCCAGCATCATATAAATAATCACATCGATAAAATCCACAAAGAGATACGCCAGCCGATAAAGATAGAAATTCATCTCCATCGCTTTTCCGTGGATCGCAAAAATGAAAGGCGAACCGCTGTTGAAACCGAAATAGACGCCGGTCATCAGAATGGTCAGAAGATACAGCACAATCGCGGAGAATATCCCGACGGTCAGCAGCGAAGCCAGCTTGGCCAGAAAAATCTTATACCGTTTTGTTGGAGAAATAATCAGTGATTTGATGGAGCCTGTCGAGATTTCTTGGGATATGGCTCCTCCTGCAAGAATCAGCATCATGCACACCATCATGAAAATTCCGAATCCAAACATCCCGGTGATGGCCGTCTCCTTTATCTGATTGGAAGAATTATAGTTGGTTTCGATCATCTGATGCTCCGCTTTATAAAGCATCACAGCAAGCTCATTCTCCACTTTCTGGCGGCCTGCGGGAGTCAGTGGTTTCACAAACTGATTCTGTGCTGTATAGTCCATGTTATACAAAAGAGACCGATTGTAATTCTCAATTTGGGATAAGGTGGATTGGAGCATATCTCCATTTCCGTTTGTACCGGCCTCCCCTTTTGGATCCAGTTTGAGCCACAGAAGATTGGTATCTTTTTTGAGCTTCTTTTCATCCTCTGTTATTGTTGAATCCTGATCAAGGCTTTTGTTCTTGATTTCAACATATTTTGCAAAATCTCCGGAATCAAGAATCGCTGTATATTGTTTGATATTTTCTTTCATCAGTGCCAGCTGGGCAGTCTGTTCTTTCGTAAGCTCTCCGGCGGGAAGGGCTTCCAATGTCTGAGCCTGGCTTTTTTGGGATACCAGCTCATTCAGCAGCGTGGTTTTGAATCCGCCCGAGTACAGGTTGATTCCTTTATCGACCGCTAATTGATAAAGCTCAACCTGCTGTGCCATATTCACTCTTTCCATCTGCAAAGGAATTTTTTCTTCCTCCGTTGTGGCCGCTTTGATTTTTTGATCGAGTGTTGCCAGCTCGGTCTGGAAAAAGGTGAGCTGGTTTTTCATTTCTTCCTTGCTCCAGTCCTGATTGGCCGAAACGCCGGTTTGACTGCTGATCGTTAATTGTTGAATCTTCATTAGTCCGCCGAACCCGATCACACCGAGTACCATGATAGCAAGAATAATAATGACAACTATTTTTCGTGATATCTTAATCATTTCATTTGTATAAAGTGCTTGAAATTTACGCAATGGAATTCCCCCCTCCGGTTATTGAAATAAAGGCTTCTTCAAGTGATGTCTCCGTTTTATTGACTCCGAAAATCGCAATCCCGTTCATGGCAAGAAGCTTGGTAATCTCCGGAACCGTTTCTTCCTCGATTTCAAGTTCGATAAAATCTTCTGCTTTATTTCGAATTGTTCCGGCATAGTCCTTTTCGAGAATCGATGCCGCAAGATCGGTTTGTTTCGTCATGAACCGGTAGAATGTTCCGCCGGATGCTTCCGTCATAAGCTGCTGGATCGGTTTGACCCCCAATAATCTGCCGTTGTTGATAATCCCCACCCGGTCGCACATCAGCTGCATTTCGGACAGCATATGACTTGACACAAATACCGCGACCCCGTCCTCGTGTGCCAGTTTCTTTAAAATATCGCGAAGGTCCTTGATCCCGGACGGGTCCAGGCCATTGGTCGGCTCATCCAGTATAAGGACTTTGGGGCGATGCAGGAGGGATTGCGCCAGGCCGATGCGCTGTTTCATCCCAAGCGAATATTTTTTGACCTTGTCCTTGATCCTGTTCTGCATGCCGACCAGTTCGACCACTTCCCGGATCCGGTCTTTCGTGACTCCTTCATGGAGTCTTCCATACATTTCAAGATTGGTCTGCCCGCTCAGGTCTTTATACATCTCCGGATTTTCAACAATTCCGCCCAGGTTGCTCATCGCCTGCTCGTAATTTTTTTTCAGATCGATTCCGTTTATGATAATCTGACCGTCGTCAAGACTTAAAAAGCCCATGATCATTTTGATTGTTGTCGTTTTTCCTGCTCCGTTCGGTCCCAGAAATCCGAAAATCTCTCCTGCGAAAACTTCGAAAGAGATGTTGTCGATGATCTTCTTATTTCCGAATGACTTGCTCAGATTGTTAATCTGCAATACTGTTTCACTCATGATGTTCTCCTTTATCCTAATACTTGCCATACGTTGTGGTATATCCTGTTTTGCCTGGGAAATTCTCACTGGTCGGGCGATTGATGCTTGCGTAGATCACTTTCCACTGCCCATTGATTTTTTCTAGAATAATATTGTCCTGCACTTCAGAAGTAACCTTGTCTTTTGTCGATGAAGCAATTCCCATCAACCCCTTTGCTTCGATTGTTGTATTGCAGGTGATGCGGATATCCACCGTATTTCCGTCAAACAGCATCTCATTGTATTTAAGGATGGTTTTTGTGTATTGGTAGACAATCCCGACTCCTTTAGACTGGTTCGTCAGGTTCTCGGTGAGATTCTGGATGACAAATTTGTAGTACAGTTCATTGTCTGGATAGAAAGCGATGATATTTTTCTTCATTTCCGCCAGATAATTCTTCAGTTCCGCGTCGCTCATGCCCGGCTTGTCTTTCTGATATTCCGCCGGAAGCATGTTGTAGGCAAGCTCTTGCTGAAGGTACGCTTCGCACACCTTCTTGATCGCGGGTTTTGCATTGAATTGGATTATGGCATTTGTAATCAGATAGACAATGACCACTAAAACGACTCCGGCGGTCAGAATGGCTCCCCGATTGATTTTGGAAAGGTATTTCATGCTGCAATCTCCTTTGCTGGTTGATTATTTATAATGGTTCATCCAGTTCCAATACGACCGGGCAATGGTCGCTGCCCATGACCGACGGGTACAGGACGCAATCCCTGACCCTGTTCTTGATGCGCTCGGATAAGATAAAATAATCGATCCGCCATCCGACGTTCTTCTCGCTGGCTTGAAACATATAA
>CAZJXH010000198.1:0-7265 GCA_964549475.1 uncultured Oscillospiraceae bacterium | reverse complement strand
ACCGGCCTCATGGCGGGGATCGTCCCCAGGGAGGACCTCGCGGCGGCTTCGGCGGCGGGAGCGGAGACCGCAGACCTCCAAATAAAGAGCATCGCGGTGGTTTCAGAGACTAGTTTGTACATACCAGAATCATGAATGATTGAAAACCATATAAAAAAGGGCATCTGCAAAAAAACAGATGCCCTTGTATGTTCCAGGGAAACAATGAATTTAAGAAATAACATCAAAAAATTATTTATAATTCGGAATAGTCATGCTATGATGGAATAAAAAGTGGCTGATGGATACCGGATGGATACCGGATGAATACTGTATGGATACTGTATGGATACTGTATGGATACCGGATAATGGAGGGAAATGACATGGCTGGTTATGTGGATATGCTAACATGGAAACGAAGAGAGTATTATCAGATGTTCTCCCAAATGGCCGATCCCTTTTTCAACATTTGCGCCCCATTGGATATTTCGAAGTTTTATAAGTACATTAAAGAACAGGAAGAACCGTTTTTCATGGCGTTCCTGTTTTTGGCGACAAAGGCGGCGAACCAGATCGAAGAATTCCGTTATCGGATCCGGCCGGATGGCATATTTCTTCATGACGAGGTCCATCCATCCTATACCGTCATGGGGGCAGAGGATTTATTCCGTTTTTGCTACACAGATTTTTCCCCGGATTATTTCATATTCAAAACAGCTGCGAAGCATGCGACCGAAAAATCCAAATTCAAAGGAGCGCTGGACGAGGACGTAAGCCGGGATGATTATCTGTATATCTCATGCATTCCATGGATTTCTTTCACCAGCGTCGCCCATCCGATTTCGATGACCAGAACGGACAGCGTGCCGCGGATTGCATGGGGGAAATTCGAGGACCGCGAAGGAAAGAAATGGATTCCACTGTCTGTTTCTCTTCATCACGGGCTGGCGGACGGATTTCATGCCGGACGTTATTTCCAGCTATTGCAGGAATACCTGGATCACCCATGGAATCACATTAAATAAAGCAACTTTATGTTGAGAGGGAATTATGCGAGACCACCGAAAAAAACGGACCACCCTGTTTTCAAAGCCCAATGCTGCCGATTCGACTGAAAACACGACTCTGGTTGATAAAGAAACCGCCAGCTCCGTATTGAAAAAAAAGCGAACTGGCATTTTGATAACGAGAATTAAAAATCAAATCGACAATAAAAGAGCTCTTGACGACGTTCTTACGAATCAGGAGAAAACAATCCGATCCAGCCAGAATTATTTTATTATTGACAATATTACCTTGTATATAATCGCTACCGTTTGTGCGGGAAGCTATCTTGCAGGCCTTTTGAAATACGTCGGGATACCTCCTGAGATCAACGGAATTATTCTGGCGATTCCTGTCCTGGCTGGAATTTTTCAGATTCTTGGCGCGATCGTTTCACAAAAGCTTCATTCCCAGAAGCGCTTTGTTGTATTTGGAACGGCCATATACCGGATCTGCCTGTCGATTGTATTCCTTTTCCCTCTTTTTTTTGGCCCGACACTGTTTTGCGCTTTAATGATTGTCATCGTCTATTCGATCGGGTATTTTGTCGGAACCGCGATCAGCCCTGCTTCAAGCAACTGGATTGTCAATCTTGTCCCGGTTAAAAACCGAGGCGATTATTTCAGCAGAAGAGAACGGCTGAGTCTGATCGGTATTGCTGTGACCACCATTGTTGTCAGTGTCATTCTGGACAATTCGAAAGCTGCCGACCTTGTTTCCATGGGGTTCGCAGCGGTTGGCATCCTCCTTCTGGCTGTTGCGATTATCGACATTTCCTATATGGCAAAAGCCTATGAGCCGGAATCGACTTTCGAAAAAAAGAAATTTGCATTCCGAACGCTGCTGGATCCTGTTTTGGATAAAAAATTCTTCAAAGTCATTATAATCTATGTTTTATGGCAGGTTTCCACACAGATATCCGTTCCATACCTGGGTATCTACTACATAGATACAATTAAAATGAGTTATACGTTTATTGGAACGGTAACGTTGATTGTTACAATTGAAAAGGCACTGATTGTAAAATACTGGGGGAAATATGCAGACAGGACATCATGGGATCATGTCCTTAAAATCGCAATGATATTTTATTCTATTTATCTGACCATGCAGATTTTTCTATCTTCAACAAATTACACATGGTTGTATCTAGCGATGATGATTGTTGGAAATGTGGCATGGAGTGTGCTCGGGATTGCTCTTTTTAATATACAATTCCAGTTTATCAACCACGAAAAAGTGCCGATATACATTGGTGTATGCGGAGCAATCAGCGGGATAACGGGATTTGCGATGGCACTGGTCGGATCGCGGATCCTGAAAACAGTGAATGCGATGTCGCTGCCGTTCAACGGATACCAGGTACTGATTTTTATCGCTGCCTTGGTTGGATTCCTGTTGAGCTTGTATATCCATAAAAAAGTGAAATAGAGCAGGCGGCAATGCCAGCACCCATGTCATTGTGGTTACAAGCTGTTCCTGAATTCCAGCGGAGATACCCCGATGACTTCTTTAAAAAGCTTGGTGAAATACCGGTAGTCCTCAATCCCTACTTTATCAGCAACTTCATAAACCTTTAGGTTTACATCTTTTAAGAGCATCTTTGCATGTTCCATTTTAAGCTGATTCACATGCCGAATAAAAGGAATATGCATTTCTTCTTTAAATTTAGTGGACAAATAATTTGGAGAAACACCTAGTTTTTCAGACAGCCATTGTAAAGAGAAATCGTTGTTTAAATAATTAGAATAGGTTAGCTTCACGGCAGCGGTTATCAATGCAGTCCCTTTCGTATTGTTCTTCAATTCAGTTAATCGACAGGCCGTTTCACTCCATGTGTTAATGCATTTATAAAGCTCCGCTGCATTATGCAAAGCGGATAACTGCTTTACGGGATCCTCATCTCCAAAAACCAGGGAAGACACAATGGATTTTTCAATCAAAAAATTAGTGAGGGACATGGAATAAGATGCACAGTACCGGTTTAAAAAATTGTCAGGCGGGTTTAAAGCGGTAAGCTTGTTCCAACCTTCTTCCAACGCCATACAGCACAGCGGTGCATTCCCCATCTGCATGAACGGCTGAGTCTTTGAAAATAAATCAAGGTTGTTTAAATTATTGGCTACGATCCATTGGTCAAAATCAAGAGACTGGATAGATGGCATCGTAAATGCAGAATTATTCTTTGAATATTCATTAGCAATTTTGTCAAGAAGGCCAACCAGACTGGGCATGTCAATAGGCTTAAGAATATAGTCATATACGATATTGAACCGAATTGCACGCTTCGCATACTGAAAATTGTCATAGCCGGAAATAATTAAAACGGCAGGATTATAGTTGTCAGCGATCAGTCGTTCAATTAGGTCAAGACCATTTAATTTGGGCAATTCAATATCGGTAATGAGAATGTCAATAGGGATGGTTTCAAAAAGGGACAGCGCTTTTTCTCCATTGCTTACACAATCAACCAAATGAAGATTCAGGGTATTCCATGGAACATAATGACGAAAACCTTCACGGATTTGGAATTCGTCGTCAACAACTAAAACATTCAATTGTCCTCGCATAATAATTCCTCATTTCTTTGTTGAGTCTCACATGGAATAACAATGCGCGCAACGGTATATTCCCCTTCAATAAAATAATGCAGGGCATAACGGCTGCCATATTGCTGCACCAACCGATCATTGACATTCTTTATACCATAACTTTTTACCGTATCGCCGCCAGAGCGGGTAGCGTTTTGAATTTTCTCCAAATCGATTAAATTGCCATTGTTGATGATATCGAATACAAGGGTATCTTTATCTTTATATCCATTAATAAACAGCTTCCCGTCAGGAATATCTTCGTCAAAACCGTGGATGATAGCGTTTTCTACCAGCGGCTGCAAAATAAGCTTAATGATGGTGCATTCCATAATAGACGGATCAATCATAAAAACAGGTTCAAACAAGTTTTGAAAGCGGACCTTTTGTATGGCGATATAGCTCGATAACTGTTCGATTTCGTGGCGCACTGAAATCAGGTTCTGCCCATTGTTCAGCG
The DNA here is from genome assembly GCA_964549475.1 of uncultured Oscillospiraceae bacterium. Classification (GTDB taxonomy): domain Bacteria; phylum Bacillota; class Clostridia; order Saccharofermentanales; family UBA5734; genus JBBQKF01. The sequence goes on along the minus strand of CAZJXH010000198.1, from coordinate 3,189 downwards.
TGCGTCTCAGCATTACAGCAAGTGAAGTAACCATGGACTGAATGTCTTTTGCATTGTATTTCATTGCCATCCAATTGATGGAGTCCAACGTGTTATATAAGAAATGAGGATTGATCTGCGCCTGCAAAGCCATAATCTCCGCCTGTTTGGCATTTAGCTTAGAAACATACACTTCATTGATCAGCCGGTTAATCATATCCATCATATAATTAAAGCTTTCACACAGCTCTTTTACCTCCCCCTGTGTCCCTTTCGGCTCAAGACGGATATCCAAATCACCCAGACGGATATTTTTCATGGCTCCCGAAATTCTCAAAATGGGGCGGGTAATGTTGTCAGAAAAAAAGATTGCAAATCCCATTGCAATTAAAATAGCAATTATGCCTGTCAAAATCAAGATTTGCTGTATGGTTTTTCCTTTGCTGAGAAGCACGGCCATTGAAACTTGCCCGACTAAATAAATATTGCTGCCTTGCAGCTTGTCATAGAATACCATGTTTTTCGTTGAGTCGATGTAGGGCGGTGATTGCTGGATATTCATCACTTCATCAATATTTTGTCCGCTGCGTGAAAAAGGTAAAAATACCGTTTTCTCATTGGCGAGTAACAAATGTCCGGCGTTTCCAAACTCAATCTGGTTTAAAAGAATATTGAGATTATCCAGGCTCACTTCCACACAAGCAACGGCGACAACCGTTTTCCAGTCTTTCGTTGATAGGATGTTTTTGACAATTAAAATATTACTGTTATTGCCGGAAAACGTTTGAGAAATCAGAACATCCGATTCGGAATTTTGAAAATGCCGATACCAGGATACATTCTCTGTATCAAATGGCAGAAGGGTTTGAGACTGCGCTGCCTGCATCAATTTTCCATCTGAACTTACCGGATAAATAAAAAGAGCCTCCCCTGAAATCATTCTTCCAAGTCTTAAAGAATCATGCTGAAGCAGCACTTGTAAAGACAGAAGCGATGCGGAATCGGATGCGGTGCGAAGCAAATCCAAATGCTCCTGCAGCTGTTCATCCACGGAAATTTCAAGGATGGCAGACGACCAGTCAGACAGGTGGTTTTCCAAGATTCGGACTCCTTCTTTAAAGGAAGTTTGTGCGGTTTCTTTCATTTCAGAATTGATAATTGTAGAGATGGTATAAGCAACGGTTGCGCTCACAACAGCTAAAACAAAAATAATTAAAACAGAATAGCTTATAAGTAATTTCTTTTTTAGCATATTGTCCAAATTCCTCTCGAACAAATTGGATCTGATTAAGACATTAAAGCATAGCCACTTAAAAAAGTCTATGCTTCCGTGTATTTTACACAAGAGTATAGATTTGTCTCGTTGTTTTAAATATAGGCAAAAGATATACTAAAAACAACAAGTCAAGCGCGCTTGGACTAGTAAAAATTAATTAATGAGGAGAATTGAGAATGAAAAGATTGATTGCGGTATTATTAACATTCCTGACACTTACAATGTTGCTTCCCTCTTGCAGCGGTTCAAACAAACCGGCAGAGAATTCATCTGCTGCTCCGGAAACCAACACTAAAACGATTAAGGTAGGTGTGGCCTTTCCCCTCACAGGGAACTATGCAGAATACGGCAAAGGCATGACAGCAGCAGTTGAGCTGGCTGCAAAAGAGTTTAACGATGCTGGCGGCGTGAAAGGCCGCAATATTGAGCTTGTCATTATGGACAGCAAGGGTGACGCAAAAGAGGCTTCTGACATTGCCCGGATATTTACTGGCAATAATGAAATTGTTGCAGTTATGAATGATTTTAGCAGTACCTGCAGCATGGCAGCAGCTCCTATCTATAATGAGGCCGGTCTGGTACAGCTTTCCCCAACGGCATCTCATCCGGATTTTGCTGCAATGGGCGATTACAGCTTTGGCACTATCGGACGTCAGGACGATGAAGGACCTTTTATGGCAAAACAGGTTGCACAGCGTTACATGGGTGCCAAGTCCGTCGGGATTATCTACATCAACAATGACTGGGGTGTAGTTACAACAAAGACCTTTTCTACGGCATGCGATGAAGTCGGGCTGAAAATTACGGCTAAAGAAAACTTTGTTGAAGGGGAAAAAGACTTTACAACAGCACTGAATAAAGTGCGCCAAACCAATCCTGAAGTGCTTGTCCTGATGATGCAGCACAACGAATGCGCGATGATTTGCAAACAAATCAAGCAAATGGGCTGGAATATCAAAGTGATGTCAGCCGGTTCTGTCTATACAGAGCAGCTGCTTACATTAGGCGGAGCGGATGTGGAAGGACTGATTTCCGAATCCCCATTTATTATTGAAGAAAATAACAAACGTGGTCAGGATTTCATCAAAGCGATCCAGGCAAAGGTAAACTTGATTCCGGGCATTCATGCAGCAGGAGCATATGACGGCGCAGGCGCTCTGTTTGCAGCGATTAAAAATACACCTGAGTTAACGCGCTCTAGTATTCGCGATACGTTTGCGGCCACAAAAAATTATGACGGACTGGCAGGCCCGATCACCTTTACCGAAACCGGCGATGTCCACCGAAAATATCGTATTATCACCATCGAAAATAAAAAGTGGAAAGCACTTACCGATTATGACTATTATAAATAATTACTGGCTGACATAAGGCAATATAAAAAGGAGAATCGATAAATGTATATATTGAGTCAACTGGTCAATGGTATATGTCAAGGTCTGATCTATGCGTTAATGGCAATTGGTTATAGCATGATTGTAGGGGTGACGGGCCTGGTAACTTTCACATATGGGGAGGTAGCGATGCTGGGGGCATTTGGAGCATACTATTCTTTCCAGATATTTGGAAACAACCTGATCCTGGCTCTTTGCAGTGGCTTTCTTGCTGCAGGACTTGCGGGGGTTGTTATTCACAAGGTCTGTTATGAACGCTTTTTAGACTCGCCCAGGCATATTTCGCTTATATGTACCATTGGTATGAGTATGCTGTTTAAGAACCTGGCACAAATTGTGTTTGGCACACAGGTAAGACCTATGCCGGAAGGCTTGGGCCGCGGCATCATCGGAATTGGGCCAATCAATTTAAATACTACTCAGATATTAGTACTGGTTTTGACTGTTTTTCTTGCAGGCGCATTATCTCTGTTCCTTAATAAAACCCGCATGGGGATGGCCCTGCGAAGTGTTTCACAAGACAGGCGGGCAGCAGCGATT
>CAZJXH010000197.1:0-7305 GCA_964549475.1 uncultured Oscillospiraceae bacterium | reverse complement strand
GCCAGGCTTATGTCGCAGGCACTTCGTAAACTTGCCGGTGTAATCAGCAAGTCCAATTCTGTCGCTATTTTTATCAACCAGTTGCGCGAGAAGGTAGGAATCATGTTCGGGAATCCGGAGACGACTCCCGGTGGACGTGCTCTTAAGTTCTACGCATCAGTACGTCTTGACGTCCGTAAAGTTGAAGTGATACGAAACGGTACGGATATTATCGGCACCCGTACGAAAGTCAAGGTCGTTAAGAATAAGGTTGCGCCGCCGTTTAAAGAAGCAGAGTTTGACATCATCTATGGGGAAGGAATCTCTAAAGAAGGGTGTATTGTCGATATGGCGGTCAACCTTGATATCATTGATAAAAGTGGATCGTGGTTCTCCTATAATGGCCAGCGAATCGGACAGGGAAGAGACAATACTCGTCTGTTCTTAAAGGCCAATAAGGCAATCCGGGATGAGATCGAAGCGAAAGTTCGGGAGACCTTTGTAACGAAGAAATTATCAGAGATTGTATCAAAAGAAGGTGACGATGAAGACAGTGAAGACGATATCCTTGGATTATAAGAAATCACCGGACGTGAAAGAACGGGAGAATTCATGTAGGCAAGCACGAATGGATGCCATTTCTTTTATCGGGATTTCAAAAAAAACTTCTGGAAAAATAACGGGATGGCTTTTGAAAAAAGGCTATCCCGATTCTATTATTGCTGTTGTGATCAGTGAATTGACTGAAGAAAAGACGATCAATGACAAAGACATAGCAGACAGGGTATTGGCGTCACGAAACAAACAGAAGGCGGAATCCTCTTACAGCGCTTATAAACGGCTGCTTCGACTGGGAATCGCGAAAGAGACAGCAAAAAGCTGTATTGATGAAGCATACCATGATTGCAATCGAGAATTTTCTGATGCCATTATGCTTCTACGCTTGAAATTTATGCAGAAAATAGATACAATGGACAAATTGGATCAGGAAGAGCAATTAAGATTAAAACAGAAGATGTTTCGATTTATCCTAAACCGGGGTTATAATAGAGAGCTTGCTTTACTGGCCATGAATTCAATCATTAAAAATGGGATATATGAGGAAGAATAAGGTGTTTGATGAAAAATGAAAAGTCAGGCGGGATAAGTGGCTGTATTTTGGGAAAAACACTGATGATGGTATCGCTTGGCTGCGCCAAAAACCTTGTCGATTCCGAAAACATGTGCCAGATTGTTCGGGATGCAGGCATCCGGCTTGTCTTTGATCCGAAGGCATCCGATATTATTGTGATAAATACTTGTGGATTCATCGAAAGTGCAAAAAAGGAAGCGATTGATAAAATTTTAGAAATGGCACAGTATAAAGCTTGCAACTGTGATTTTTTAATTGTTACAGGATGTCTTGCTCAACGGTATGCAAAAGAAATAAGGAAACTGATTCCTGAAGTGGATGCGGTTCTGGGAACAGCGGCATATGGGAAACTGCTTGAAACCATCGAAGAATTGTATGATATGGGAAATACCGATTATCCGAAGACTGCTGTACCCATTATCCATACCGAAGGACTTGGAAGCCTTCTTCATTTATCAACGAACCGTATTCCGACAACAAAAGGCTACGCATATATTAAAATCGCCGAAGGCTGTTCCAACCGATGCTCCTATTGCGCCATTCCTGATATTCGAGGCGCTTTGCAATCAAGACCAATGGAGGATCTCGTTTTAGAAGCGAAGAATCTGGCGGACCTTGGAATTTATGAAGTGATCCTGATCGCACAGGACACAACAAGGTATGGACTGGATCTTTACGGGCATTCTGCATTGCCCTCCCTTATCCGGTCAATATCTGCGATTGACAAGATACGATCAATCCGGATTTTATATTGTTATGCGGATGGAATCACCGACGAACTCATTCTAGAGATAAAAAGCAATCCAAAAGTTGCCCACTATATCGAAATGCCGATCCAGCATTCCAATAATTCTGTTCTCAAGCGAATGAACCGCAGAGATACAACACAAAAAATCAAAAATGTGGTAAAATCATTACGCAGGGAAATACCGGATATTGTAATCCGCACAACAGTGATGGTCGGGTTCCCCGGAGAAACGGAAGAAGAGTTTGACGACTTGCTTCAATTTATCAAGAAAATGAAATTTGATTTACTGGGATGTTTCGTTTTTTCTTCAGAAGAGGGCACTCCTGCATTTACGATGAGACCCAGAATTTCGAAGAAAATTGCTAAAAAAAGATACAATTTGGTCATGTCAGCACAAAAAGAGATCATGATATCGAAGAATGCAAAAAAAATTAATAAAAAATACGAAATAACTATTGAATCTATTACCTCGGATGGTGTATTTTATTTAGGAAGAAGTTATGAACAAGCGCCGGAGATCGATCCTATGACATTAGTTATTGCAACGATACAACAATTGGAGTTCGGGAAGAAATATTGGGTCAAAATAGTGGATACATCGGATTATGAGTTGATAGGAGTTACAACAAAATGAATTTACCAAACAGATTGACCATTTCTAGAATTATTATGATACCATTTATCCTCGTTTTTATGCTTCCGTTTTCTTTTCTGAATGAAAATTCTGGGTGGAATGTTTTTGTTCATAACTATGGAATGATTTTTGCCGTAATCCTTTTTACTTTCGCATCGATCACCGATACGATGGACGGACAGATTGCCCGTAAACGCGGAATTGTGACAAACATGGGAAAATTCCTTGATCCTATCGCAGATAAGCTTCTGGTGACAACCGTACTGATCGCTTTAGTGGATTTGAATAAAATCACCGCATGGGTTGCCATCATCGTGATAAGCAGGGAATTCATCGTAACAGGCATCCGGCTTCTGGCTGCAGATAAGAATGTGGTGATTTCCGCAAGCTATATCGGCAAGGTGAAAACCGTTGTTCAGATCATCGCAATCATCATTGTGATGCTTAGCTCTCAGATAGCGATCTTTTTTCCGACATGGAGCGGATTACCCTATATCGACATTATCGCAAGTATTGTACTATTTATAGCGGTAGTTTTGACACTTGTATCCGGATATGATTATCTGAAGAAAAACCTTCATTTTATAAAAGAATAATTTATCTTGTTAAAAATCTGCTAAGATAGGAAGTGATTATTTCAAATAATAGTTTGAACCTTAAAGCATTATTAGTCAAAAATATAGTCAAATTATGAACAGAATACGATTTTATTAATAATTATTGTAGAAATTTAAAAGAAGATATTGACAAAACCATCAAATTGATATAAAAACTATGGTATGCGAAGTAGGAGGAAAAAATAATGTCAACTGAATCAATTTTAGAAACCGTTCAATCAATCCTTGTCGACCAACTAGGTGTTGATCCGGACCAAGTTACAATGGACTCGAATTTTATTGATGATCTCAACGCAGACTCTTTGGATATTGTTGAACTTGTTATGGCGATGGAGCAGGAATTTGGTATCTCGATTCCTGATGAAGAAGCAGAAAGAATCAAATCCGTAGGAGATGCGGTCAATTTTATCAAAGATAACGTTTGATTTCATTCAATACGCTTTTAAAGCCCCTTTATGGGGCTTTTTTGCTGTTTAATAAAAATTATAAACCGACGTAAATAAAGAGAAATCCATTCAACCAAAAAATCAAATGGATGGGAATCTTTAAAAATCCTGTAATCTGTGTTAATCTTTACTCGAGAAGAAGCAAATCTCATAAGAGTAAGGCACAAGAAAAAAAGAGCGCCAGAGCAAGAATCACCAGCATGGACAAGGCCAAGACAAAGAACGAAGGCTGCGGCTGCACTGTCCAAGAAAGGGGGGAGCCTGTATGAGCGAAATCCAGCATGATCCATCCAATCATCCACTTTATCAGAAATACAAACCCCTTGAAGAATATTTGAAAAAATTAGAAAAATCGCTGTGTTACGAATTCAAGGACCGCATGATACTTATCCAGGCATTGACCCACTCGACTTACTCCTATGAAAACAAGCACGATCATGTCAAAGATAATGAACGACTCGAATTCCTCGGCGATTGTGTTTTGGATCTTATCATCGGTGATTTGCTATACCGCGAGCCAATGGAATACTCCGAAGGTGTGATGAGTAAAAACAGAGCGATTATCGTTTGTGAAACAACCCTCAGTGATATTGCAAGAAAAATCAACCTTGGAGATTATCTACTTCTTGGCAAGGGCGAGGAACAAACAAAAGGAAGAGAGAAAAATTCCAATTTGTCCAATGCGATGGAGTCTGTTATTGCCGCGGTTTATCTGGATGGAGGATTCGAATCTGCATATGAGCTGGTCAAGACCCTGTTTTCTTCCGCCACTTTGCAAGCAGTAAAAGGGAATCTTGTATTCGATTATAAAAGTAAAGTGCTGGAATATGTCCAGGGAATCCAGCAGCAGGGCTCCATCGAATTTGTTATCGTCAAAGAAGAAGGTCCGGACCACAATCGTACTTTTTTTGCACAAGTCCATTATTATGGAATCATTGTTGGAAGTGGAGCCGGATCAACAAAAAAAGAAGCGGAACAAGAGGCGGCTAAAGAAGCACTGGTCCGCATCAAGACTGTTCAAATCCCTTGAGCCGCATATGTCATTTCTGATTTTCCAGGCAAAACACCAGACTAGAACATTTTTTTATATCTACACGATACGATGGCCATTATGTTATAATATCTTCGATTAGTTTTACGGGGGTTATGCCGGTGCATTTAAAAACACTTGAAATACAAGGATTCAAATCATTTCCAGAAAAAACTGTGATTGAATTTCATAAAGGGATCACTGCGATTGTCGGACCGAATGGAAGCGGGAAATCCAATGTGACCGATGCGATTCGGTGGGTTCTTGGCGAGCAAAGCATCAAGACACTGCGCGGTTCGAAGATGGAAGACGTCATTTTTACAGGAACACAATCACGGCGTGCCATGGGATATGCAGAAGTGAACATGGTCATTGACAATGCCGACGGGAAGATGAACATGGATTACAGTGAGATCCAGGTGACCCGCCGATTATACCGGTCCGGTGAGAGTGAATATTCCATCAACAAAGTGACATGCAGACTGAAAGACGTCCTCTCTTTGTTCATGGACACAGGGCTTGGCCGCGATGGGTACTCCATTGTCGGACAAGGACGCGTCGATGAGATATTAAGCCATAAATCCGAAGACCGGAGAAGAGTTTTTGAAGAAGCATCCGGTATTGTCAAATTCAAGACAAGAAAAGAAGAAGCGGAACGAAGACTGAACAACACCCAGCAGAATCTGCTGCGCATCAATGACATTATTCTTGAACTGGACACGCAGGTTGGACCGCTGCAGGAACAATCCAGGATTGCAAAACAGTATTTAACCTGCCGGGATGAATTAAAGAGCATTGAAATCGCGCTTTTCCTGGATAATATCGAGAAATATACCATCAAGCTCCAAGAATACCAGGAAGAATACGATGCAATCGTCCGAGATATGACGAAAGAAACAGAATGCCTTGAAGAAATGAAAGAGCATAACCGTGATTTTACCGATCAAATAAAATCAATTGAAGAGCAGATGGACGAAAAAAGGACTGCATTGCAGCTCCTGTCCGATAAAACAAAAGACCTGCAGGCACAGATCCAAATCAACCAGGAGAGAATCGATCAGATCCGGAATCGCCTGACCCAAAACACAGAAGAAGAGAGTACGATCGAGGATACGATTCAAAAAATCGAATCTGAGTTGCAAACACGTCAGAAAAAAGAAGATTATCTTAAAACACAGCTTGTACAATATGGCAAAAAATTAAGCGATTATGAAAATCAGATGAAGGCGATTATCGAGACGCTGAACGAATCCGAAAAAGCGGCTGAGAAGATCAAGATCCGCATGGATGAGCTTGTCGAAAGCCTTTATGATAAAAAAAGCCAGGCACAGCAGACCCGTGGACAAACAAAAATGATTGAGAGCCGCGAAAAAACCGTTATTTTTGATATCGCGTCCCTCATTAGCGAACAGGATGGATTATCCATCGACAAGGAAGACTGTGAAGCACAGCTCCATCAGATTGTCCAGAAGCAAAAAGAGAAAACGGAAATGCTCGACTGCCAGCGCACCGATCTTGAAAAAATCAAGTCATCCTGCACCCGGATCGCCATGCAGATCGAAAGCAAGAAGCTGGACTTTGAAAACAAGAAATACCGGATTAAAACCCTGATCGAACTGGAGAAAAACAAAGAAGGCTATAGTGACACCGTCAAAGCCATCTTGACGAAAGCACAGCAGGATACGGGTTTTGCTGAAGGAATTCACGGCACTCTGGGCGAACTGATCCGGGTTAACGCAAAATTCGAGACAGCCATCGAAATCGCACTGGGCAACAGTGTTCAGAATATTGTCACTGACCATGAGCAGACCGCTTCCCGTCTGATCGAATATCTCAAGCAAAACCGCCTGGGGCGGGCGACTTTCCTTCCGATCTCATCGGTCAGAGCGAGAAGCCTGGAGAAAGAATATCTTTCCGGAGTGAAAACAATGCAAGGGTATCTAGGGATTGCCAATGAACTGGTCGAGGCTCCGACGCAGATCCAGGAAATCATCGATAACCTGCTGGGACGGATTGTGGTGGTGGAACGACTGGAACATGCCATTGCCATTGCAAAAAGATTCCGGTATTCATTTAAAATTGTAACCATCGAGGGCGATGTGGTCAATCCGGGCGGATCGCTGACCGGCGGATACCAAAGATCGCAAGGAACGGGAATCCTGGGAAGAGCAAGGGAGATCGAGCTTCTCGAAAAAGAAAAAGGAATAATGGAGGAAGAGATCAACCTGCTAAAAAACCAGCTTCCGAGCGAAGAAGATCAGTTAAAACAGAAAGCGCGCGAAATTCTTGTTTTGGAACAAACGGTCACTACTCATTCGCATGAGAAAATCAGGGAGGAATCCCGGTTTGCCCAGATCTCACAGGATATCACCCGCTGTGTCGGAAGAATTGCAATGCTGAAGGCCGAACAGGAACAACTGCTGAAGCAGAAAGAACAGATCCATGTGGAAGCCGCTGCATTGGATTTAGCCGCTGCATCCATGGAGAATGAAGTTGCCCAAAAGAAAGGCGAGCTTGAACTCATCGAGGTCAGCAGCAAGGAGGAACAGGAAAACAGGGACGATTTAAGAGAATTGATATCGGATTTGAAACTATCAGTGAACTCGATTGAGGAATCCCTTCTTGCCGCAAAAGAAATGAGCGAACGCATCGCAGAAGAAAAGGCCTCCCATCTGCGCAGCATAAAGAAAAGAGAAGAGGACAGACAGAAGGCCTTTCT
>CAZJXH010000196.1:0-7311 GCA_964549475.1 uncultured Oscillospiraceae bacterium | reverse complement strand
GTCGACAACGTCTCCGAAGTGCTTGTGATTCCGGAAGAGAACATTGTTCCGCCACCGGAGAATAAAACAGGATTTTCCAACCGGTACATCAAAGGAATCGGAAAAGTCGGAAGTGACGTGAAGCTCATTCTGGAATGTGAAAAATTGTTAAGCGAGGAAGAGATCGACAAGCTTGAAAGTGCTCTATAATACAGAAATGAAATCATAAGAATAGGGAGGAAGACAATATGAAATTTAAAAAATTAGCTACCAAATTGATTGCTTGTATCTCCGGAATCGTTTTAGTTGTGTGTGTAGGGCTGGCTGTATTATCGTATACGATCGCCAGCAATGCACTGACCACCGCTACGGACGACTCTCTCCAAAAAATATCAGCGAACGGCGCTGCGAAAATCGCAGAACGTCTCAACAGTTATTTGCAGGAACTGAAAGGACTGTCCGATGTTGCAGAGTTTCAGGACATCAAGGCAAACAAGGCGGAGATTATTGCCTTGATGGGCCGTATCGTAAAAAGTTCCGGATACATCAATATGTTTGTGGCGGATGCGAGTGGAAACACTTATACCTATCAGGATCAGACAACAAGCATTTCCGACAGGGAATATTTCCAGACCGCGGTGAAGGGCACCGCGACGGTATCGGACCCGATTGTCAGCAAAGTCGACAATTCGCTGCAGGTGATGTTCGCCGTGCCGCTTAAAAATGCCTCCGGCGCTATCATCGGCGTACTGGCCGCCGCTCGGGACGGAATGGTTCTCAGCGAAATGATCAAAGACATCACTTATGCAAAGACCGGGAACGCTTTCATTATCAATTCCAAAGGCGTGATGATCGGCCATACCAATACAGACCTGGTTATCAAAATGGATAACAATTTTGAGAATGTCAAAACGGACAGCGGACTAGCTTCTATTGTCGCACTGGAGACAAAAATGATTAAAGGCGAAGAAGGAATCGGAAGCTATTCTTATCAAGGTGTCAAGAAATTCATGGGATACAGCCCTGTTGACGGGACGACATGGTCTCTGGCGCTGGCGGCTCCGGAATCGGAAGTATTTGCGGAGATCAATACGCTTGCCATTATCATCATCATTATCAGCATTGTGTTTATCGTAATCAGTGTTATTGCAGCGGTGGTCATTGCCGGCAATATTACAAAACCGGTTAAAAAAGCACTGATCATGATCAACGAGATGAATCTGGGCCATTTCAACATGCGCCTTCGTGCGAGTTCCATCGATGAAATCGGATCAATGTCCAATACGATGGATACTCTGGCCGATTCGCTTCAGAATGTTGTCATCGGAACAATGAAGCAGATCGCAGCAGGAGATGTCAGTGCACAGATCGCAGCACGGGACGACAAGGATGAGATCGGGCCGGCTCTTGCCTTGACAATCTCCTCGATCCGGGCGCTGGTTGTCGATGCCAACATGCTGGCAAAAGCAGCGATAGAAGGAAAACTCGAGGCCAGAGCGGATGCAGGCAAGCATGGCGGGGATTTCGCCAAGATCGTAGAAGGCTTCAATCATACCCTGGATGCCGTAATCAAGCCGGTACAGGAAGCATCGAGCGTTTTGCAGGACATGTCCGCCGGGAATCTCAAAAAGCGCATGGTCGGGGATTATCAGGGAGATCATGCGGATATTAAAAATGCCTTGAATGGCACACTGGACTCCTTGGAAGGGTATGTCAACGAAATCGCGGACACTCTTACCGAAATGGCGAATTCCAATATGGCAGTGAACATCACCGGGGATTATAAAGGCGACTTCATGCCGATCAAAGAAGCGCTCAACCTCATTATTGAATCGTTCAACCAGATCCTGAGCGATATGAACAACGCAGCGGACCAAGTCGCAGCAGGATCCAGACAGGTATCGGACGGAAGCCAGGAACTGTCACAGGGCGCGACAGAACAGGCCAGTGCGATTGAAGAACTGACCAGCTCCATCGGAGACATCGCGGCGAAGACCAAACAGAACGCCATGCGGGCAAACGAAGCCAGCGAGCTTGCCATATCCGCAAAAGAACAGGCAGAAAAGGGCAACACCCAGATGCAGGCTTTGCAGAAAGCGATGGAAGAAATCAATCTCTCTTCCGCGAATATTTCCAAAATCATCAAGGTGATCGACGATATCGCCTTCCAGACCAACATCCTGGCATTAAACGCCGCTGTCGAGGCCGCCAGAGCGGGCCAGCACGGAAAAGGATTCGCCGTTGTCGCAGAAGAAGTCCGGAACCTGGCAGCCCGCAGTGCGAACGCAGCCAACGAAACGACAGGCTTGATCGAAGGGTCTATTCATAAAGTAAGCGCAGGAACAACAATAGCAGACGGAACCGCAAAGGCTCTTGAGCAGATCGTGACGGAAGTAACGAAAGCGGCATCTCTTGTGGGGTCCATCGCAGAAGCGTCGAATGAACAGGCGAACAACATCACGCAGATCAACCAGGGCGTCGAGCAAGTCTCCCAGGTCGTTCAGTCCAATTCCGCAACCGCAGAGCAAAGCGCCGCAGCAAGCGAGGAACTCTCCAGCCAGGCAGATCTCCTCAAGGAAATGATTTCCCAATTCCAGTTAAAAGATAAAATCGGTACAAGAGCGAGCAACCGGCTTTCCGATGACTTCCTTCCGGTAAAAAAGGATGAAGGCATGACAGCGGAAAGAAAAAGCCCGGCGAAGAATAAGCCAAAGACAAAACAGACCATTGCTTTAACAAACAACGAGTTTGGAAAGTATTAATCCGCTTCCCCTGTGCGTGGTCACCTCCTTTTCAATGGAGGTGACCATAGGCACATTTTGCAAAGAATATGCCATGCACAATCTATTCCACTGAGTGGAAAGCCAATTGAGAACGGGAACAATCAGGCCTGCGATCGAAAAATCCGAGAATCGATCCGCAGGACAGGATCATGGGCGTAGAATCTATCGGGATAAGAATTCATCCTGTCAACATGACTAAGAGACAAGAACATTCCGGAGCCCCGGATATTCTTGGGAAATCATATATTGCATATGTAATTGAGAGGACAAAAAAATGAAAATCGGTATGAAACTGACACTCCAGACCATCGCTGTATTAACAATGATTCTAATCATTATTTTTACAATCATCACGGCGAATGTTGCAAGCACATCGAATAAGGATGCCCGTACAATCGCTGTTTCCCTGGCTGAAAAAAACGCAGCAACTCTTAAGGCGCAAATGGAAGTTTTTCTCGACAGTGCCAGAACGATTGCGCAAAGCATGATCGGATATGAAGAAATTGACCCGAGTCAAAGAAGAGCGTTTTTCAACAATCTTCTTAAAAGCTTTTTAAGCGATAATAAAAACATTCTTGGCGTCTGGACCTGCTGGGAACCAAACGCGGTGGACGGATTGGATGCGAGGTATGCCAATTCCAAGGAATCAGACAGTACCGGCCGATTTATTCCATACTGGTATTGGAATGGACAAAATGCGATTGAATTTGTCCCGCTTGCTGATTATGCTGTTACAGGCAAGGGAAACTACTATCTGCTTGCCAGGGATTCCGGAAACGAAACTGTTTTGGAGCCCTTCGAATATGAACTGAACGGTAAAAAGCTTCTGATGACAACATTTGCCGTCCCGGTGAAAAACAAATCCGGCGCGGTTGTTGGCGTGGTAGGGGTTGATGTCACTTTGGACAAACTCAAGGACATAACATTTGCCAAAGGAGATTATCAAAGTGCATATAATTATCTTCTCTCCAATTCTGGAAAATATATCATTCATCCGGATGAGGCTGCAATCGGAACAAACATTAGGGATCGTGAGAATAAAGACCTGGTTGATTCATTGATCAGCAAAATATCAAAAGGAGAAAATCAGACATTAGAAGGGAAAACACTCATAAGCACGAAGGACACTCTGAGAATTTATACTCCTGTCCGGATAGGCAGCGCATTGACACCCTGGTCGACCGGAATTTCCATTGATCTGAAAGAAATCACACAATCGACAAACAATATGATTCTGCTGATGGTTCTGGCTCTTATTGCTTTAATTATCATCATCGCAATTTTATTGGTTTTAATCATCCGATATTCTATTTCAAATCCGATCAAAAAAACACTGACAATGATAAATGAGATGAGCAAAGGTCATTTTGGAACGCGCTTGAATATGAAGACAAGAGACGAAATCGGGCAAATGGCAAACGCAATGGATGGATTTGCGGACGATCTGCAGACGGTGGTCATCGGGACGATGAAGCAGATCGCAGTAGGAGATGTCAGTGCACAAGTCACGCCGCGGGACAGCGAGGATGAAATCCGGCCGGCTCTTGCCTCGACCATTTCGGCAATACAGGCGCTGATCGAGGATGCGGAAACGCTGGCACAATCAGCAGTGGAAGGCAACCTCAGGGCAAGAGCGGATGCAAGCAGGCACAGTGGAGATTTCGCTAAAATCATCAATGGAGTTAATCAGACATTGAATGCCGTGGTGAAACCGATTGTGGAGGCAGGGCTTGTTTTAAATGAAATGTCTGCTGGAAACATCAAGAAACGCATGGTCGGGGATTATAAAGGGGACCATGCAGCCATTAAAATCGCATTGAACGAGACCCTTGACTCCTTGGAAGGATATGTCGGGGAAATTGCAAAAATCCTTACCGAAATGGCGAATTCCAACATGGCGGTAAACATCACCGGAGATTACAAAGGCGACTTCATGCCGATCAAAGAAGCGCTCAACCTCATTATTGAATCATTCAATCAGATTCTTTCCGACATGAACAATGCGGCGGACCAGGTCGCAGCTGGTTCCAGACAGGTATCGGATGGAAGCCAGGAACTGTCGCAGGGTGCGACAGAACAGGCCAGTGCGATCGAAGAGCTGACCAGCTCCATTGGAGACATCGCGGCTAAAACCAAGCAGAATGCCATGCGGGCGAACGAAGCAAGTGAACTGTCTGTCAGCGCAAAGGAACAGGCGGAACAAGGCGATAAACAGATGCAGGCACTGCAAAAAGCCATGGAGGAAATCAATTTGTCCTCGGCGAACATTTCCAAGATCATCAAGGTGATCGACGATATTGCCTTCCAGACCAACATCCTGGCCCTGAACGCGGCAGTGGAAGCGGCAAGAGCAGGACAGCACGGGAAAGGATTCGCGGTTGTCGCAGAAGAAGTCAGAAACTTAGCGGCCCGGAGCGCGAATGCAGCCAGCGAGACAACCGGATTGATCGAAGGATCCATCCGAAAAGTAAACGCGGGAACAACGATTGCGAACGGAACGGCCAAAGCCCTCGAACAGATTGTGAAAGAAGTAACCAAGGCGACCGCACTAGTGGGCGCGATCGCAGAAGCTTCGAACGAGCAGGCGAACAACATCACACAGATCAATCTGGGTGTCGAACAAGTCTCCCAGGTTGTCCAGTCCAATTCCGCAACTGCGGAGCAAAGCGCCGCAGCAAGCGAAGAGCTTTCCAGCCAGGCAGATCTTCTGAAGGAAATGATTTCACAATTCCAGTTGAAAGAGGATACCGGCACAAGCGCGAGGGCAGGCAACAGGCTTTCGGAGAACTTCCAGCCGGTAAAAGAGGAGGAGACCATTGCTAAAAAAAAGAAGAGGAAAAGCAAAGCGGACCTCTTGCCAAAAAAAGAGAAAGAAGTCATTGTTGAAATAGAATAGACAGGAGAACCGGGGGAGGAGGAAGCCCACAATGGATTTATTTCTAATTATCGGAGTTGTAACAGGAATTCTTACACTCATCGTAGGAATGTTTTTAAAGGGCGCAAACATAGCTGTCTTGCTTAATCCGGCGGCAATTGTCATTATCTTCGTCGGTACGACAGCGGCTGTTATTAATTCTTTTCCGAAAAACGAACTGTTTAAAATTGGAAAGGTTGCAGGTGTTTTATTCAATGATAAAAAAAATACCAACGCAGCGGATATTGTGATCCAACTGGTGGACATGTCACAGATTGCGAGAAGGGAAGGCTTGCTGGCACTGGAGAACGTGACGGAAAAGATGGATAATCTTTTTATGAAAAAAGGACTGGAAATGGCCGTGGATGGGCTGGAGCAGGAATATATCCGGGAAGTGCTCAACATTGAAATCGAGAATATGGAAGAGCGGCATCGACTGGGCGCCAGTATTTTCACAACGGCAGGCGGCGCAGCGCCGACTCTTGGTGTCATGGGTGCGGTTGTCGGACTGATTGCTGCTCTGGGGAATTTGAATGACGTAACAGCGCTGGGCCATATGATAGCCGGAGCCTTTGTCGCGACCCTTTATGGTATTTTTATGGGATATGTTATCTGCCATCCTTTTGCTACAAGGCTGAAAAGGAAATCTTATGCGGAAATAAGAGTCATGTACATCATCGTGGAAGGCATCCTGTCCATTCAGGCAGGGGAGAATCCGAAAAGCATCGTCATCAAACTGGAAGGAATGCTGAGTCCGGAAGAAAGAATCGAGCTTAATAAAAAGCAGAATTCTGGTAACAACAGCGAAGGAGAGAGTAAAGATGACTAAAAAGAAGGCTCATGCAGAAGAGCATCCGGATGAGACCTGGCTGATTCCCTACGCGGACATCCTTACACTTTTACTTGCCCTTTTTATCGTGATGTTTGCCATGAGCAAGGTGAACCAGGCAAAATATGAAGAGGTCAGCAAGGCCTTCAGCATTATTTTTAAAGGCGGCACAGGGGTGCTGGGCAGTGGCAACACCATCGTGGTACAAGTGGACGGGGGTTCTGACAGCGGTTCCACATCGGGGGTGGACGGCGGGAATGCATCCACTTCGGATTCAAGCTCATCCACATCCGCTTCACAGTCTTCGCTGGATTCCTCCATCATTACATCCATTACCATCGGGTCCGGTGTGTATGATTTCAAATCGGAGGACATCAAGATGAATGAAATAAAGGATCATCTGGAGAAAGAAATCGCAGCGAGCGGATACACTGGTAAAATCGCAGTCACCCTGAATCCTGCGGGACTGGAAATCTGCCTTCAGGAAATCGTGCTGTTCCGGCCGGGCGACGCGGATATCAATTCGAGCGTCCACCCGCTGCTGCAGCAAATCTCCAGAATGTTCAAAGAACTGGAAAACAGCATTAAAATCTCAGGACATACGGACAATATTCCGATGCGCAATCAGAAATACCGTTCCAATTGGGATTTGAGTGCGATGAGAGCCATCAACGTGATGAATTATATCATCAGCAGTGAAAATTTGAATCCGGCAAGGTTCCTCGTGCAGGGATACGGAGAATACATGCCGAAAGCGGATAATACAACGGAAGAGGGCAGAGCCCTGAACCGAAGAGTCGAAATCT
>CAZJXH010000195.1:0-7376 GCA_964549475.1 uncultured Oscillospiraceae bacterium | reverse complement strand
GATTTTAACCGTCCCCAATCTGTATACTAAAATGGGGTCAGCCCAAACCGTCCCCTTGTTCCACCTGTCCCTATTTTACGTATTGCCTAATAAATATAGCTGAAGGTGGCATTTATTTATTGAGCAACGCGTTTTATTGACGAATTCAGACTATTGTGATAGTATATTATTGTATAGTTTAATAATCCGGAGGGTTTCCTTATGAATTCGATCAAACTGTTTGACAGCGAACTGAAGCTCATGGAGATCATCTGGGCGAACGAGCCGATTGAGGCAAAAGAGATCTGCCGGTTGGCAACCCAGTCCATTTCATGGAACAAGAATACAACATACACCATTTTGAACAAGCTTGTCGCGAAACAGGCCGTTGCACGATCGGAACCCAATTTTCTATGCGCTTCCCTGATCGACAAGGAACATATTCAGTCCACAGAAACGCTAAGCCTGATCAACAGACTTTATAATGGATCAAAAAAGAGCTTTTTCGCCTCGTTTTTGAAGGATGAGAATCTGACCAGGGAGGAAATTGCCGAGCTTCGTTCCATGATCGATCGAAAGGGATCATCATGATTTCGGAAATTTTCTACTGGATTCTGAATATGAGTATCATCGGTTCCATTTCCGGACTTGTGATTCTTCTGTTAAGAAAGGTCAAGAGCATTCCGCGATTTTTTATTTATTATTCGTGGTCGATTGTATTGATCCGGATGATTATTCCTTTTGGTATTGGAAGCAAGTATAGTCTGATGAGCCTGTTGTCGAAATTCACGACAAAGACCGTTTCGTTTATTGATATTGACTCCATTCCGGTATTCCTGGCATCAAATTTCATCATGGGCGCGGACGGCTATTTCCCGATTGTCTACAAATCCGATTTATTAAAGGATATTTTTCATATTGCTTCCATCATTTGGATCGGGATCGCTCTTATCCTGTTCCTTATAGTGACACTGCTTTATTTCTCTGCAAAATCCGACGTCAGAAACGCCATTCTTGTTGAGAAAAACATCTATCGATCCGTCCATGTTTCAACACCAACGGTTTACGGGATCATTCATCCTAAAATCATCCTGCCGGCCGGTATAACAAAAAGTGCAGCCGTTTTTGCGCTCGCTCACGAAAAAGTTCATATCAAGCGAAAAGACAATCTATTCCGGGCCGTTGCAATATTCACCGCTTGTCTTCATTGGTTCAATCCCCTGGCATGGCTCTTTTTGAAAGCTTTTTTCATGGATATGGAGCTTTCTTGTGATCGTAAAGTCGTAAAATGTCTGCCGGAAGAAGAAAAGAATAATTACGCCCGCGCACTCCTTCAGTGTGCGGAGAATAAGCAGTCTTTCATGACAAGTGCATTCGGAAGTTCAAAAACCAAGACAAGAATCGAATATATCATGTCCTATAAGAAATTAACCGCCGTTTCCTGCCTGTTTTTAGTTGCTCTGTTTTTCGGAGTGGCTATCGCTTTGATTACCAATGCGCGGATCTAGAAATGACAGTTTACAATTCAGATTCATTTAATACCTGCTCAACGAATATTTTAGCGATAAAAGGATCAAACTGGGTTCCGGCGTTATGAATGATCTCTTTGATTGCCAGATCTTTGGTCATTGCCTTCCGATATGACCGGTCCTGCGTCATGGCGTCATAGGAATCCACAATAGAGATGATTCTGGACAGCAATGGGATGCTTTCACCGGCTATTCGCTGTGGATAGCCTTCTCCATCCCACCTTTCGTGGTGGCATAGGATGTATTCTGAAATCCGCCTCAGTTCCGGCACCGTTTGGGCAATCCGATACCCCACCTCGGGATGTTTCCTCAATTCCGCCCACTCTTCCTCATTCAGATCTCCGTTTTTCGTCAGGATATTCCGGTCGATGCTTATTTTGCCAATATCATGGAGTGTCGAGACCAGTTCAAGCGAGACCAGATCCTCTTCGTTAAGGTCCAGCGCTTGTCCAAGCTTCTTCGACAGGATGGCGAGCCGTTCCGCATGGATCTCCGTTTCATCGCTTTTTTCAAACATAGTTGTACGGATGGAGGAAATAATGACGCTGTGCAGGCTTTTGCTCTCCAGCAGTTTCCTCCTATACATATACTCTTCCGCATTTTTAATAACAGTATCAAAAGATTCCTCTTCTCTCATTTTTGTAGCAAAGCCCAAAGAGATGCTGGTATAATAAAACTCTTTTCCTGTTTCAGTCGCATGTTCCTCGCACCTCATCTTGATGTTCTCGAAAATTGTTTTTGCATCTTCCTTGCCAGTGTACGGAAGAAGAATGCTGAATTCATCTCCTCCTGTCCGGGCGATGACATCTGTCTCTCTGCAGCAGCCTCTTAATAATTTTGCTATTTCAATCAGCCGTTTATCGCCTTCGGCATGCCCGAACGCATCATTGATCAGCTTCAGGCCGTTGATGTCGCCGATGATCACCGACAAGGGCAGGAATTCCCTGGTGTCGAGCCGGTTTTTTTCCTCGTCCAGAAATGTCCTGTTGTAGAGGCCGGTCAATACATCATGATAATTCAGATAAAGGATTTTTTCTTCCCTTCGTTTTCGTTCGCTGATGTCTCTGCTGATACCGATGATTCCCATTGTTTCACCATAGGGATCGTAAAACGGCGTTTTCAGTGTCTCTAGACAGACTTCATTCCCACTTGGATAAGTAACAAACTCCTCGTTCTTCCGCTGTTTTTTTTGTTCGATCATTAATTGATCCATTTCTCTGAATTGAGCCGCCACCTTTTGATCGAAAATATCAAAGTCGGTATGTCCAATAATTTTATCCTTATCTACACCGACGAATTTCTCGAATGCCTGGTTGCAGCCGATGTAGACGCCGGCGAAATCCTTGTAAAAAATCAGATCCGGAATGGAATTGAGAAGAGAGGTCAATAACAGCTGTTTTTCCTCGAACTCATGATAAAGGTTTTTGTATTTTTCTCCGCTCAGTTCCAGATTCTTCCTTGTATTGATCATTTCCGTGATATCTTGAATCATACAAAGATGGTTGTTCAATTCCCGGTTCTGGGCCTTCAGTAAAACGATCATCATATTCACCCAGACAATCGATCCGTCCGGCCTGATATATCGCTTGATCATGGAATACCCGTCACTTTTCCCGGACTCCAGCGCCTCGAATTGAACCCGATCCTCTTGCAGGTCATCCGGATGAGTATAGCTTTCCCAGTCCAATCCAGCAATTTCTTCATCGGATCGCCCCAGGATATTCTTGAACGTCAAGTTGGAAAATAAAGCATGATGGCCCTGTGCGATCGCAATCCCGATCGGGGATTGCTCGAAGATCGTGCGGAAATTCAATTCGCTTTCAATCAATTCCCGCTTGATCCGCATGTTCTTAAAACCAGTAAAGATGACCATGCAAAGAAGCAGCGAGGCAACTGGATAGACCAGAATAACCGGTACGGTGATTTGCTTTAGTATGCCAAGCCCCTGATAATCCGGCAGAGTCAGCATGGAGGCGAGCATGATCAGGTGTGTCACCACACCGAAAAGATAAAATTCGATCCATGCTTTTTTCTTCTTTTCGAGAATGCGGTCTGTTCGGAACCGATACCATAACAGCCCCGCCCCGGCTGTCAAAACCGTCACCGTCACGCCGGTAATCATTCCCGCACCTCCAATGGAAATCCGGTAAATGCTTATAATCAATACGGCGATTATCGTTGGAATATATCCGAAAAACATTCCGGTGGTGCTGACAAGAATGGACCTTGTATCAAAAATGATTCCCGATGTGAGTGTAACGGAATTCATCATCAGCAATATGCCAACAATTCCAATCAGTATCCCAAATAATGCATTAAATAATATTTTCTTTTTCCATTGCTTGACAAAAAACGAATTATATAGGATGCTTATCGTTAATAACAGGCATGCGTTTAATGTCAGATCTCCAATCAATTCACTGTTCATTTCCACACCTCGTATTGGGTAGGGATCCGCCGAAACAGGCTGTTGAAAAAGCTATTGCTTGACATGTCTATTTTACATCAGTGCATGCCTAAATACAAATCAACCAGGTTGTTTGATCCAATCTCCCGATCCTCCGATCCTCCGATTGGATCATGGATAAACAGCCCTAGACGTCGCTCTGCCATGTGTTTTTCGATTTCGGCACACGCCCTGCGGGCTTTGCCTGTGCCATCCTTTTTTATCCATGGCTCTTGAATCCTTCGCCAAAGACTTCCCTCACATCGGTCATGACAACAAAAGCGTTCCTGTCGACACTCTTGACCAGCGCCTTGAGTTTTGGAATCTGTTTGCGGTCCAGAACACACATCAGAACTTGTTTTTCGGTCCCGGTGTACATCCCGGTGCCATGCAGCCCGGTCACCCCGCGGTTGATCTCCATCATGATTTTTTTTGAAATTTCATCCGATTGATTCGAAATAATAAACACCGCTTTCGCATAATCAATTCCTTCCAGAATCACATCAATCACTTTCGAGGACAGATAAATCGTGACAATTGCGTAAAGTCCCAGCAGAAAACTCTTGAAAGCAACCGCAGCGAATGCCACCACCACGGCATCGATCACCATCAGAATCCGTCCAATGGTGAAATGGGGAAAAAAATGATGCACAATCTGAGCAGCAAGATCCGTTCCTCCGGTTGTAGCCCCCGATCGTAAAACAATCCCCAGTCCCAGTCCCATCATGACACCGCCGAAAATACAATATAGCATCAGGTTTGAATTAGAGGAGGAACTGGTCAGATTCCCCAGATACCGCTCGACAAACTGCTGGGTAAACGGCTTCAGAATGTCTATAAAAAAAGACAGCAAGATCGTATTGAACAACGTCCGGATAAAGAACAACCTCCCGATAAATTTCATTCCACCCAGAAATAACGGGATATTCAACAATAAAATAAACACCCCGACAGACACCTTGGAATCGGTAAGGTAGAAAAGCACCGTTGCGATACCGGTCACTCCTCCGGGCGCGATCTTATACGGGATCAGAAAAACATCGATCGCTCCGGCAGAAATCAGGCAGCCGATGACCATAAAAACATATTCACGGACAACCAGGAAGGATTTTTTACTTTCTTTTACCATTTCTATACTTCTCCCCCATCTGGAACACAGTCCTATTGTACCATTCCGGCCGTGGAATCGCAATAAACCCGCAAATTCGCAGGGCAATCGGAAAATCCGGCAATTTTACGAATTCCGAGGAATTTGAAAAACGTTGAAAAATTGGTTTTTTGCTATGGTAAAAATTTTCCCCCTGTGTTAAAATAATACAAAATGGAAGCATAGCTCAGCTGGTTAGAGCGCTTGCCTCACACGCAAGAGGTCGCAGGTTCAAGTCCTGCTGTTTTCACCAGACATAGAAGTCGCATGAACAGGGCATTCCCCGAATTCGAGCGGCTTCTATTTTTATGACTTTTTAGGCTAAAATAGCCCACTTTTGAAACATGGGCGGAACATGGGTGCAATATGGGGACGGTTCTTTTATTGCATTTTATTTTGTTTATGCAATAAAAGAACCGTCCCCATATTGCACCCATATTGCATCATTTTTCCTGAATCGCGATTTGATTATAATGATCATTTTGTATAATAATAAGGTAGTATATTAATATATAAGAACGCAAAAAAGCCACTCTATAATGAATAGAGTGGCTTTTATCAAACGCGATCGGAAAGAGAAGCTGTTGTACTTAAGCCGGACTGTTTACCAATTTTTTTACTTCTTCGACAGCGACTTTTTCCTTAGCAGGAGAAATAGAACAATCCCGGCTGTTACAAGGACGGCAGCGGATGCGATGATAATAATCGTCCATAAGGAGCCCGAAGCAGTCGCATTGCTGCCTGAAATGGAGCCTGACTCGGCCTTACTGTCTGTGATAGCAGAAGTACTGCCACTTTTGGCATCTTGTGATGAAATTTTGCTGGAAGAAGAGACCGAAGAGGAGGATGCATTTTCCGTTTTCACATATTTGAAATCCACGGGCACAAACGATGCTCCGGCGGCTTCGATGAAAACCCATTTGCAGAAAGTCTTTTCTTCCATCGAAAAATATACAATCCCATCTGCAGTCGCTACATTGTTTGTGATAACCCTTGAATCTCCATCGTACCACAAATCGCTATCTTTCGTTTCATCAGAAACCAGATAATAGCTTTTCTTCGCCTGTAATACAACCGGTTTTGCCAAATCCATATAGGTGAATTTGCCATTGGTTCCGCCAGACAAAAATACGCCTGCGCCTGAAACGTCATCGCCGGTTGTGGCGTCAACTAATTTCACGGTATGGATCAGCTTATTATCTTTTACAAAAATTCTTGCCAGAGAGGTGACTGTGATCGGATCGCTTCCGACTGTGATCCGCATCCCTACCCAGCCGCTGTAATCATTCCTTAGTTTGCCCAGCTGGCTTAACCGTACGAAAGCGGTTGATTCGCCTGTGGCGGGCGTCTGAGTGCCGGTACTCTTGATCTTTTCATACTTGAAATCAACCGGGCCGAACGGAGAGCTTTGAGCGCTATCTCCCACCCATTTGCCATCTAGTTTGAAAATCAGGTTGTTGCATACCGCAGCTGAGGTATGAGTGATTCTTGTATCAAAATCGCACCATTTGTCTTTTCCTGCTGTCTCTTCCGTAACAATATAGTAGGCTTTTTTGGATTCAAGGACCACCGGCGCCGATAAATCGGCATACGTGAATGTTCCGTCCTTGGTTCCTCCTTTGATGGCGGCTGATGCGCCGCTTACATCGGTTCCGGTGGCTGCATCAACAATTTTGACTGTATGGCTCTCTGTGGATCCCTGAAAATAAATTCTTCCCAAAGAAGTAACCTTCAGCGCCTCGCTGCCGATGGTGATTTTCATCCCGACAAACCCGGTGAAATCATTCCGGATTTTTCCAAGCTTCATGGACATCACGTAGGTTTCTGTTTCAACAGCGGCATTTACTGGGGTGTTATTACCAGATAGAAAAGACATACAAATAAGGGCAATAAGGGATAAGCTTACGATTCGTTTTTTAATCATGAATTTTTCTCCTAACCAATGTAACTCGAGTGATGCATATTATAGCAAAGCACAATCCGCATAGTGCGAAATAATTCAATCCATCGTCGCTGGTCGTCGGGTTGGTGGAATTGATGGAATATTTCAAATCTAAAATAGCAAAGCTGTGTGTGGGAAAATCGCCGAAGTTATACCCTGTATCGGGCAGATAGAAAGCCCAGCCATCGCATGTCGCCGCAGAGGTGGTGGCAATGGTCGAATCCGCATCATACCATTGATCGCCGTTGGCATACTCATAGCTCATCACATAATACTTTTTCCCGGCTTCCAAAGTGATCGGTTCGGCCAAGTCTTTGTAGGTGAATGTCTTAT
>CAZJXH010000194.1:0-7422 GCA_964549475.1 uncultured Oscillospiraceae bacterium | reverse complement strand
GAGTGCAATTAAAGAAAGCCATAAAGTCGGTGACAGCATCAAGATCCTGATCAATCGAAATGGCAAGGAAATCACTGTGACGCTGGTATTCGAACAGGAAGTTCCGGCACTGGAATAATCAATTTCAACCAGTAATTAATATATGTATGGTGTACCCCGTACTCGTTGAGTATGGTTTACATAGATGGTCCTTGATTTTTTTCATAACTCCTCCTAAAGCAAAAGCGATTCGATTTCCATCGGGTCGTTTTTTGTGTTTGCTATACTGAAATCTGCAAATCATCCACCAATCATCCACCAATCATCCACCAATCATCCACCAATCATCCACCAATCATTCACCAATCATTCCGTAAATAATTCTTGAACATAAGTGCAAAAAAAAATATAATGGGGTATAATAGTTGAAAGTATTGAAGGGGACAACGAACAAGCGTTAAAGGAGATATCTATGATCGATATTAATCTAATCCGAAATAATCCTGATATGGTAAAAGAGAAGCTGGCAAGAAAAGAATTTACCGTTGATTTTACGGCCTTTTTAAACCAGGATAAGAAACGCCGCGAACTGATCCATGCAACCGAGCAATTAAAAGCAGAGAAAAATAAAGTCTCCGCCCAAATTCCTCAGATGAAAAAGGAAGGGAAAGACTGCACCGCTCTTTTCGCAAAAATCAAAGAGGATTCCGAATGGATCAAGCAAAATGACGAAAAAATCTCTATCCTTGACGCGGATATGGAATCATTCCTGGCAGCATTGCCGAATTTGCCGGCGGATGATGTCCTGCCGGGGGGGAAAGAAAACAACAAGGTGATTCGCATCTTTGGCGAGAAGCCCCAATTTGATTTTACCCTCAAACATCATGTGGATATTGTCGAAAAATTAGGAATCGTCGATTATACAAGAGGAGTCAAGCTTGGCGGGAACGGATTCTGGATTTACCGAGGGCTGGGCGCACGCCTGGAGTGGGCGCTTCTGAACTATTTTATGGAAGAGCATCTGAAGGATGGATATGAGATGCTTTTGCTTCCACATATATTGAATTATCAATGTGGATATACAGCCGGTCAATTTCCAAAATTCAAAGACGACGTTTTTCAATTAAAAAGTGAAGACACGAATGATTTTACCCATTTCATCCTTCCCACCGCCGAAACGGGACTGGTGAACCTGCACCGGGATGAGATCATCGATGAGGACCGTCTGCCATTCAAATATTTTGCTTATACCCCATGCTATCGGAAAGAGGCGGGGAGTTACCGCGCGGAAGAACGCGGGATGATCCGCGGACACCAGTTCAACAAGGTGGAGATGTTCCAATACACCCGTCCGGAAGATTCCGAGGCGGCACTGGAAGAATTGGTGAACAAGGCAGAGCGGCTCGTCCAAGGGCTGGGCCTGCATCACCGGGTAAGCAAGCTGGCCGCGGCGGACTGTTCCGCATCCATGACCAAGACCTATGATATCGAGGTATGGATCCCAAGTATGAATGACTACAAGGAGGTCAGTTCCGCTTCCAATGCCGGGGATTATCAAGCCCGACGCGGAAACATGAAATTCAGAAGAAAAGAATCCGGAAAAGTCGAACTGATGCACACACTCAATGCATCCGGCCTTGCAACAAGCCGGATCATGCCTGCGATCATGGAGCAGTTCCAACAGGCGGACGGCAGTGTTATTATTCCGGAAGTCCTGCGGAAATGGCTGGGCGGATTGGACCGCATCGTTCCGCAGAAATAAACCATTGAAATCAGCCATTTAAAAATATGCCTTTTAAAAAGCCATCGAAATAAAAGCGGCCCCAAAGCATCCATTCATGCATTGCGGGGCCGTTTTTTCATTGCTTCCCAGGTATTTTACTGCTTCATATTCGCCAGATCGTAAGAGCCTTTGGGGTTCCAATAGATATATTCTGTAAATCCATTTTCATTCAAAGCCTGAATCTGGCCGAATATCTGTGCCTGTGTATAGTCATATGCCTGAATATAGCAGCGGACATGGCTGAATCCTTCTGTTTCGGAAAATTTTTCCTGCTTGAAAACAGCATTTAAAAACTTGTAAGTATCCGCACTCGGACTGGCAAACGTGATCCCCCCCATGACGGTGTTCTTGGCATAATGGGAAGGATAAATCATCGGAGACAGGGTATCTACCCCGAGATGCCCGACCGTTTCCCACTCCTGACCGGTCAATTGGCCATCCAGCTTGCTTGTCAAAACAATTCCAAAAATATCCGCAGAAAGGGGAATGCCCAGTTCATCCTGGATCTGGGCTTTGGCGGTAAGAAGATAACGGTTGATCGCTTCGATTTTTGTCGGTACCGTACCTTTCACACCAAAATACTCCGCCGCACGAATGGTTGGATTGCATATGGGGAAACGTACATAATCAAACTGGATTTCATCAAATCCAAGAGCGATCGCTTCTTTTGCAATATCGATGTTGTATTGCCAAACCTCTTTGCTGTAAGCATTGACAAAGACTTTGCTTCCTTCCATTGGATACTTGAGCAGATTCCCGGCTTCATCCTTGATGCATAAATCCGGACGCTTTTCGGAAAGAACATAGTCCTTGAAGCAGACAATCCGGCCGATGAGCTTGATATTGTTCTTTTTACATTTGGCGATCAGGGTTTCGATGTTGTACATCACTTTAACCGCACCGATCTCGTTTGCAAGCTTATTGGTCGCCTGGAAATAGACTCCGTTGGATTCTTTTAAATCCACGACAAATGCATTGATCGCGCTGTTGTTTGCAATTTCGATATTCTTGTCAAGATTGGCGGCAGCGCCGATATAAAGCGCACGGATATCATTGTGTACAACCGTCTTTGGGTTTTTAGCCGTATATAGGCCTCCGAAGAACTTTCCAACAATGGTGTCTTCCCCAACTGCTGCAGAAGATGCATCGGCGGATGACACTGGATCGGCACTTTGCACGGAAGCGGAGGCAGAATAGCCAGAAGTGGAATCGGATGAGGAAACAACGGGCGGATTGGACTTACACTTCGAAAGGAAAAAGACAAGCGCCAGAATCAGGAGAATCACAACCAAAGACAGAAGTAACAGCGGCATCCTGGACGCAGGCTTTCTTTTTTGATAAATATTCGATTTTGTATTCAGATAGACACCATCCCCATAATTCTGTCTATTACTATTGCCATTCCTGCTATTATCATTTCCGGTCCTGTCATTCCCGCTGCTGCTATTCCGAATATTACCGTTCCGGACTGTATCATGACGAATTGTATCGTTTCTATTTTCCTGGAATTGATCTGTTTTCTTCATAAACACCTCACTATGCAATAAACAACAAATTCTTGTTCATTATAATATAAATACATCTTTTTGACTAGCTGTTGTAGGAACATTGTTTGTTAAACAATTACAAAAGTAATCATACAAAGTGCCGGAAGAAGGGGGGAATCGCTGCTTGATTTTCATAAAATCATTGCCCCGAAAAAGAAAAAATGGTACAATAGAAATATGAAATATGTAAAAAACGAAAAGGATTGTTGAAGTGGAGGAAGAACATGCTGATTAGAAATTGTTCAGGCGGAGTTGTGTTTTTTAACGACAAAGTCCTTGTTCTCAAGAATGAAAAAGCGGAATGGGTTTTTCCAAAAGGCGCTATCCGTACCGGTGATTTTCCGGACAGTGTGGCAATCAGCCGCGTGGAACTGGAGGCTGGAGTCAAAGCGAGAATCGTAGGCTCCGCAGGAAGAACGAATTATGAATTTTTCTCCATATCCAGACAACGTCCTGTCTGTAATAAAATTGTATGGTATGTTATGCAGGCTTATGACGATACCTGCACACCGAATGAAGCCCAGAATTTTTCAGGGGGCGGGTTTTTCCCGGTAGAACAAGCGCTTGAGATGATTACGTACAGTCAGGACAAATCCCTGCTGATGATTTCTTTCCAGAAATATCGCGAATACATCAAGGAAGAAGCATGAATTCCGACTTCCGATAAGAACTTCCGATGAAATCAAGAGATGCCCTGCCATTGCTGCAATCAGCAACCGAGCGGAAAAGGGCGTCTCTTTTGTTTTCGAGACAGGTGACGACGGCTTTTACAACATCTCCATATTCATTGACTTCTATCGTAAAAGCGGGATCGTTCAACATCCGTTTTATTTTTTCCAAATCCGCATAAGTGGTTCGAAGATCAAACAATAAGCAGCGCTTCATCCATACCGGACGAGATTCTTCCAATGCTTTTACTGCAGTGCTTGTATAAGCGCGGACCAATCCGCCGCTTCCAAGCAAAGTCCCCCCAAAATACCGGGTAACGATAATGATGGCATCCTCGACATTGTTTTTACGCAGTACGTCAAATACCGGCATGCCGGCTGTGCCACCCGGTTCGCCATCGTCAGAATATTTGTTTCGAAGGACGTTTCCTCCGAGAATCCAGGCATAGACATGATGTTTCGCATCGGGGTATTGCTTTTTTGCTTTTTCAATAAGATCAAAAGCATCTTGTTCTGAATGGATCGGACTTGCCCATCCATGGAAAATGGATTTTTTCTCTTCCACTTTCGTTATTGCAAACCGATCCATAGTGATGAAAGACTCTCTTTTATCCATGGACTCTTCATTCATATTAATCTTCACTCTTTTCTTGAACGGGATGATGCCCTTCTTCCTTGGCAGATTGGGTGCCAGTGGCGTTGCAGGAGCCTCTGTGATGAGCTCTGAACCGGGATTTGGCACAGGAGCCTGCCGCCGAGCAAGAGGAGCAACCAGAGCAACCGATGATCCCCCTTTTTCCCCTTCGATATAAATAAAGAATAACACAAATGCATAAAATCAGCAAAATCAATAAAACACCATAATCAAAAAAATTCATCATACCCCACTCCAATCCATTTGTGAGGAAAAAGCGCAAACACGCCCAGCAAACACATCCCCCGGCCCAGTAAAAAAGCACCGGCAAATACACACCCGGCAAACACACTCGCTAGAATCCAAGGAGATGTCCTCCTTGATAGACGAGAAAAGATATCACCCAGGCAAATCCTGTCTGGTAAAGCATCACCAAGCCGGCTTTGCTGAAAGAGTTCATTTCCCGCCGAATAGCAGCCAGTGTCGCAACACAAGGCATATAAAGCAGGGTAAAAGTTAAAAATGAAAAAGCGACAAGGGGAGAAAACATAGACTGGAGCATGGTCTGCAGCGCACGGCCCTCACCTGCTCCGGTCAATACCGCGAAGGTGCTTACAACAGCCTCTTTTGCTGTAAGACCGGTAATCAGAGCGGTGGAGGCTTTCCAGTCTCCGAATCCCAGCGGAGTAAAAATCGAGGCTATAAAGGAACCGATGGCAGCCAGCATGCTTTGGCTGTTATCTACAACCATATTGAATCTGAAATCAAAATTCTGCAGCAGCCAGATAATCAAGGTTGCCATAAAAATAACCGTGAATGCGCGACGGATGAAATCTTTGGCTTTGTCCCACATGTGAAGTAAAATACTTTTAACGGAAGGGAACCGATAGGAAGGCAATTCTAGAATAAAGGGGATTGACTCGCCTTTGAATACCGTACTTTTTAGTAGAAGCCCCGACAAAACAGCCATTCCCATTCCCATCACATAAAGAATAATCATGACCAGTGCTTGGTGATCCGGGAAGAATGCGGCGGTAAAAATGGCGTAAATCGGCAGTTTGGCACTGCAGGACATAAAAGGAATCAGCATCATGGTCATATTACGGTCTCTTTTGCTTGAAAGCGTCCGGGTTGCCATAATAGCGGGAACCGAGCATCCAAACCCGATCAGCATGGGAACAAACGATTTACCGGACAGACCGATCTTGCGAAGCAATTTATCCATGACAAATGCGACTCTGGCCATATACCCGGTATCCTCTAAAATGGATAAAAAGAAAAACAGCAATAGAATGATCGGCAGAAAGGACAGCACACTGCCAATTCCAGCGAAAACACCATCAATGACAAGGGAATGGATGGCCGGATTGACAGGAAGAGCGGAAAGAGCCCTATCTGCAAGGGATGTGACATAATCAATCCCGGTAGTAAACAAATCGCTGAGAAAGCTTCCAGCCACACCAAAGGTCAGATAAAAAATCAGACTCATGATTCCAAGAAATATCGGAATGGCAAAATACTTATGCGTGAGCCACCGATCAAGGAGAATGGTTTTTCGTTGTTCGTTTGTATCGCATAGCTTATGTACGGATTCATTGCATATGGCCTCGATAAACCGGTAGCGCATATCTGCAAGCGCCGCTTCGCGGTCAATATCCATAGCGGCTTCCATTTCGTCGATGATATGGGAGACAATGTCTTTCTCTCTTTCGTCAAGTCCGAGTTCCTTTTCCAGAAGAGCGTCGCCTTCCACGATTTTTGATGCGGCAAAACGCACAGGAATCCGAAGGGGATCTGCCTTGGCCGCAATGATATGTGCAATCGAGTGAATGGCGCGATGCACCTCGCCGGCGCAAAAGTCAACCATTTTTGGATTGGCTCCTGGCTGGGAGACCAGGACAAGCCTGTGGACCAGTTCTTCAATCCCGGAATTTTTACTGGCAGAAATAGGAACAACATCAACACCAAGACTTGATTCTAATTTCTTGATGTCGATTGAATTTCCACACGAAGTCACCTCGTCCATCATATTCAATGCAATCACCATGGGAATTCCCAGTTCGATTACCTGCAAGGTCAGATACAGATTCCGTTCGATGTTGGTGGCGTCAATGATGTTGATAATGGCACCTGGCCGCTCTTTGATAAGAAAATCCCTTGTGACGACCTCTTCAGCGGTGTAGGGAGAGAGAGAATAGATCCCCGGAAGGTCCACAAGCTCCATTTCTTTATATTTCCGGATTCCTCCACTCTTTTTTTCTACCGTCACACCGGGAAAATTTCCGACATGCTGGTTGCTTCCGGTCAGCTGATTGAAAAGGGTTGTTTTTCCGGAATTCTGATTTCCAATAAGGGCAATCACTGTTTTCATACAATATCCTCATCCATTTGAATATTTTTAGCATCTTCTTTTCGTAAAGTCAGTTCATATCCTCGTAAATGCAGGATAATCGGATCGCCCATGGGTGCGGTTTTAATTACCTGAATCCTTGTTTTCGGAGTCAATCCCATGTCGAGCAGCCGCCTGCGAAGCGCGCTTTCTCCGTCTATGGACTTGATTCTTCCATTTTCGCCAATTCTCATGCTTTCCAATGTCATTTCAAATTTCCTTTCTGAATTGTATTTTTCGCAGCCAAAAATGTTAGAATAGGATAACAAGTGGCAATAAAAGATGCAGCGTAATATGTTAGCTGCAGCTTACATATTACGCCATAATCACCGCTTTGTCAAGTACAGAATCCATAAAATTATTGATAATTAGGGGCTGCTGAGCAAGGCTGAAACCACTGCTATCATTGTGTTTCAAGGCGA
>CAZJXH010000193.1:0-7500 GCA_964549475.1 uncultured Oscillospiraceae bacterium | reverse complement strand
AATAGTAAAATGTGATGAGCGGTCGATTTTCGTTATTCTGGCAATCCCGTACATCGCTGCCATCAATATATAATAGCTTGCAAACACAGCGGCCGAGTAGAAATAGCCATTCATATCATAAAGCTGCTGATAAACCGGAAAATTTTCAAAAGGAGGAAATTGCATATAGAAAAAATTCATCTCAAAAACAGGATTCAGAATCATCGATGCAACCAATATGGGTACAAGAATCAGGCATGCCCGAATAAAAGCCTTCCTGTCCGCTTTCACCCGGTGGATAACACGCAGATACACTGCCTCGAACAAGATCAGTCCGTGGATGATAAAAAAGGTATAATACCGGAAGCGGTTGTATCCAAAGCTGTTGTCCGCCAACAAAAAAGAAAAAACAGCGCCGAAGGAATAGAAATAAACAACCGGCGATATTCTCCTGCTCAGCGTGATCATGGCATAGCTGCTTAAATAAATGGAAAGTCCGCAAAGCGTTGTTGCGATGATTTCGCGCCAGTCCGTTTCCCCGCCGCTGAAAATGTGCCACGCGTAAAGTCCGAATTCCAACAGAAGGCCGAAAATTCCTAAGCCAATCCGGAAAACAGGCTCTTTTTTCCATGTCTTCAACCTGTTTTTCAATAATAAAAGCAATATGCAAGGCAATATGGCAAAAATCAAAACAGATAAGGCATGCTGAAGGGAAAACAAGAAAAAAGTCTCTCCGAAATCAGTATAGCTGAAAAACATAAACCCTCCTAGTAGCGGGAACGTTTGCCTCTTTGATGACAAGATGGATCATACGGATGATGATGCCCTTCCTTTCATGATTATATTGATTTTCAATCAAAAACGCAATGGATTTCCGCCGATAAAGCCCCATGGTTTTTTACAGATAAAAACCCCCGGAATTGCTTTCGGAGGTTTCTATCGCGAAGAAAGGAAAAGGGATTAAATTCTGTCCGTCTGAAAAGGCACGGTTTGGTTTTTTATCGGTTTGGTTTTTTAGTAAGCATAATTCTATTATTAACCGGGATGAATCATTTATTGCAGGGAGGGTTTAGTCTTTTAAAGAAATAACAATGGTCACTGGACTCGCATCGGATGTGATGGTGTCTTTGGCAATGGACTGGCTGACCACATATCCTCTGTTGACGGTATCGCTGTCCTGGTAATCAAACAGGATGGACACGCCTGCGCTGTTTGCGGTCGCGCTGCACTCCGCTGCGGTCTTCCCTGAAAAATCAGGGATAACCACTTTCATCCCTTTGGATAAAACAACATGGATGGTTGCTCCTGTGCTGACATAATCATTTGCAACCGACTGGCTCAATATTTTGCCAACGGATCCTTTGTCGCCATACGCTTCAGAAAAGGCTAGTTTCATATTGGCATATTTTATATTGGCATCACTTTGCCAATTAAGAATATCGATTTTTGTCTTCCCGATATAGTTTGTCATCTGCACCTTGCCCAGAGAGCAGTCCAGGCTGATCGCATCGCCTTCTTTTATGCTTTTCCCGGTAGCGATGCTCTGGTTGTACAATTTTCCCTTGTCTTTCGAATCAGAATATTTTTCGACAATGGTCAGGGTGATATTGTTTGTTTTCGCCCATGTGTTTGCATCCTCTTTTGTCATAGCGGTGAAATTAGGGACCGTTACAGGTTTGCCCTGTGAGATAACCACTTTGATGCTTACTGTCCTCAAAATCTCCGTATCGGCTTTCACACTCTGGGAGATCACATTGCCGGAGGAGACATAATCGTCAAAAGCTTCTTCCAGTGTGATGGAAATCCCGTTGTCAGCGCCCCACTGAAGAACCGCGCCTGCTTTCATCGCAGAAAAGTCCGTGACAACGACGGTATCGGAGACCGTTTCCGACCCGAGGGACACGACGATGGCCACCCTGTTTTTTCTTTTAAAATTGTCTTCCGACCCATCGGTAAAGGTGTAGCTGACAACCTTGTCTTTTTCGATCACATCGCTGTATGCCGTTGTCACTCGAGCTCCTGTCAGCTGATTGTCACTGATCCAGGTTTCCACTTCGCTCGAAGTCATGGTTTTGATATCGGGAAAGGAGAGTACTTCTTCCGGATCGGCGCCAAGAGAGACTTCAATGGTTATGGTTGTATTTTTTTTGATATATTGCCCGGATACGGTATCCTGCGACAGGATAATATCGGCAGCCTTATCCAGGCTGTAGGCATTTTTCGCATAGAGCGTTATGCCGTTTTTCGAAGCCCAGTCTGTCGCTTCCACCAGAGTCTTTCCGACCAGGTTCGTCATGGTCACTCTTCCCGAAAAAAAGTAAATCGCAAAGGCGCCGGCAAGAACGATCCCTGCAATAATGATTCCGCCAATTATTTTTTTCTTCCCGTTATTTACTTTTTCAAACTTTTCCTCGGCAAAACTTTCCGGTTTTTCACTTTCCGACAAGGTGTCTAAAAAGCTCTTTTTTTCACTCATTCTGTTCTACTCCTATCTTCAATCTTATTTTGAATATTAAACCGCGAAAAGTTTGCCGTCCCGCAAATGCAATATGATATCGCTTTGTTCCGCGACCTCATCGGAATGGGTCACAATGATAATGGTTTTGCCATATTCATGTGCCAGCATTTTAAACAGATTGATGATTTCTTTCTGGGTTGCGGTATCCAGCGCGCCGGTCGGCTCATCTCCCAGAATAAGCTCGACGTCTTTGGCAAGGGCTCTTGCCACTGCGACCCGCTGCTGTTCGCCTCCGGACAGCTTGGTAACAATACGGTCGGCTTTTGATTTGACGATCCCCACTCTTTCTAAAATTTTGTAGGCAAGCTCTTTCTTGCTGCCTGGAATTTTTTTATCGATAATCATCATGTCCGTTTCGACATTCTCCACCCCGGTCAGATAATCCATGAGATTGTATTTCTGAAAAATCAGTGCGATGATATTGCGGCGGAATTTAGTGATTCCGATCGACCGGATGTCTTTCCCCTGGAATTTCACCGATCCCTTTTCCGGGCTGTCCAACGCGCTTGCGATCGCTAACAGTGTCGATTTTCCGCTTCCGGAGGGGCCCAGTATTGTATAAAACTTGCTTGGTTCAAAGTTATAACTCAAACCACCTAGAATCACCCGTTTTTTTCCGCCATCCAGATAGCCATAGGTAATATTTTCCAATTGAAAAAATGTTTCACTCATCCTGTCTCCTCCTTCTTAATAATCCTGTAGAATCCGCTTTGGATTGAATCCCATGATAGTTGTCAGCGGAATGATGGAACCGATCAGCACAAGAAACGTACTTGCCAGAAGCAGTTTTAAAACTACAGCCGCACTGACGGAGACATCAAATTCATCCGCGACATTCTGCATATCCACCGAGCCATAAACCGAAACAGATGCCGTATTGGACCCCATTCCTCTGAAACCGTTCTGGGCAGGGGTTGTATTAGTGCTGGTGCTGCCGATCAGACTCGACGTTGAAAGCAGCTGATTTTCCACAATCCAGCCGCTGACCCCTTTCGCAGCGACATTGCTGGAAGCGACGGAAATGAGGAATGCAATCACTGCGATAACCATCATTTCAAAAATAAACTGGGACACAATTTTAAATTTTCCCTCTCCGCTTGAAAGCAGGAGTCCAATCTCGAATTTGCGGTCCCTTACAAAAATGGTCACAATCGCCAGGATAATCGCCGCTCCGGCGATAAACACCACCCAGATCAGAATGGATGTGATGAAAGAAATCAGGTTCAATGGTTTTGTCAGAGACTCATATTCCTCGTCATTGGAATACAGGATATGATATTCCGATGTCAGGTATGGAGTAGCCTCTGTGATAAAGGCATCGACATCCTCCGGATGATTCAATAAGAATACGATGCTGCCGCTGGTTTCATCGGATGATGTTGTTCCATTTAAATCATAAATCACAGTGTTGGAAGTGAACATTGTGTTCACATCAAAATCCGTGCTGACCGCTTCATAAATTCCGACCACTTCATAATCATAGGCGGTGGCGGTTGTCGTGGTGTTTTCAGATGATTTCTGTGATCCGTTTGCCTGAGTACTGTCTTTGCCACCGGCGGCAGGCAAGCCCCTTTGCTGGGAGACGAGTGCCAGATTGACCATGTCGCCCACTCTCAGATCATTTGCGTCCGCTACGTCTTTCGAAATAAGGACTACCTTGTCGCCATTTTTCAGCTGATCCGCTGTTATGGCGTTTCCTTCGGCCAGTGTAACGTCTCCTGTGGCAAAGCTCAGCGATTCGATGCTGTTTGCTCCGGATAAAGTAAAGTCGCTGAAACTTTTCTGAAAGCCACCTGCTGTTTCCTGGGTCTCAGCAGGATCGACCGTATCCGAACTGACGTTTGCAGATTCTGTGATATAAAAACTTTTGACATATTTGCTCGCTGCCATTTTCTCGGCGACGGCCAAAGATAATGCCGGAGGTCGTGTCGTCTGTGCGGATGGTTTTGTGGTTTTTGAAGCCGAACCGGGATTCTGCATGGTTTCCATGAATTCCGTGTAGTCCATTTTGTATTCCACAGCACCGCCGATCTGGCTGCGGATATAGGCTTTTGATTGCTGAACACTGTTTTGAATAATAAATCCGATAAAAATCAGGTTAAAGACGATAAAAAGAATGACAAAGAGCATCACAGTCTTCGCAGGTCTGCGGATCAGGCTCTTTATTCCATGAATGAACATTCTCATATTTCAAACCTCCTTGTAAATCCAGTTATTTTCCACATAGATCAAGCTCCTTTCAACAGACTCCTTCATGAATTTTTCATAAAGTTAATTAGCGCCATCATATCAATCGAATGTGATGGTTTTGTGTTGAAATTCCCGTTCAGGCAAATAAATGAAAATAAAATAACAGTCCTGCTAAAAGGCAGGATTGTGATGTGCGATGGGATTCATGCAGGAGGAGACAGAGACCTTTCACATGGAAACGGTTTCCTTTTTTTATATAAACATGGTTTCCTTTTTAAATGGACATGGTTTCCTTTTTAATATGGTATTTCAAATAAGCGAATAAAATCACAATTATAACATACAGATAAACCAGTACGGACATTCCGGCTCTCAGGGATGTTGTCTGGGCAATGGCTCCGATCAGGCTGGGAACAATCATTGCACCGATTGTTCCAACGCTGAATGTCATGGAAAGCAGCGTTCCGGTATAATCCGGAAACAGATTGTTCGTCAGGACGATAGTAGTCGTAAATATTCCGCCCGATGTGAACATGGCCAGAAAGAAAAATACAAGCGCCACGATGAAATGGTTCGATACCAGCGCGGCGGCGATCAATACCGCGCTCAGGATGCTGCTGATAAAAATGAGATTCACATGTTTCAGCCGGTCGGAAAGGAAGGCAATGATCAGCCGGCTGATTCCGATCGCAAGAAACATCAGCGATATGGAAAAGCCGGACAAAAAATCACTGACCTGATAGATTTTTGTCATATAAACACCCAGCCAGCCCAAAAGACTTCCTTCAATCGAAAAAATGCAAAAGAAAGTCAGGCATAGCACAATCACCTGTTTATCCTTCACCAGCGACGCAATAACCTTGAAATTGATATCTGCAGAAGACGGGGTCTTCGGAAAGGGCTCCCGGAACATAAAAACAAACAGAATGAATATCAGGATGCAGGAAGCCAGGTAGGCATATTTCCAATTGATGCCGTTCTGCACCATGTATCCTGCGACCAGCGGAATGATGATCCCGCCAACACAGCCGGTAACCTGCATGATATTGATATAGAATCCTTTTTTTTGTGTGTTGATCTGGGAGAGGGAGGATGCGGCCAGTATATCCTCCACGCCCAGGCTTACCCCCAGAATGATAATCGCTGTGATGAAAAAATAGAAAGAATGGCTGGTAAAAATAAGAAACGACGCCACTGAGTTCAACAGCAGCCCCCAGATAATCACACGGATTCCGAATTTATCCGATATGTATCCGATTGTCAGCGACGAAGCCATGAATCCCACATAAAAAAAGGTGAAAATCAGGCCGGTCTGCTGATAGTTGAGCTGATAAACCTGGCTGATCGTATTCAAAAAAGGGGACAACAGTCCTTGTGTCATCGGAAACGCCATGATTGACAATATCAATAGTGCATTAAGTCTGCTTTTGCTCATTACAATATCTCCTGAAGAAAAAGAGGTCTGTGGAAAACATTCTTTTCTGCCGCCTTCCACCAGACTCTGATAGATTGTAACACTTCTATCCGGGTAAGGGAATATGTGTAAAAATATATAAATTACGGACTATAAAATTTTTGGATTGCGTGAAAATCATCAGACTATCGAATCCATTTCATAAAGCTTTTGAATGCTGTCGGAATAGAATAGCGCTGCAGAATTTCCTTTTTCGACGCCCAGACCCATTCTTCTTGCGGATTGCCTGCCGGCAGCGGTCTCCGGGAGTCGGCCAAAATGAAATATCCGGTCATATGCCACTCCAGGTGGGAAAAAATATGTCTGGATGGTCCGATCGGGGTAATATCCCGGGAACGGATCCCCCATTCCTCCAATTTTTCCTTGCATTCCTCTTCCGCTAAATGACCGCCGGTATGGGGGAATTCCCAAAGATTCGCCAGCAGTCCCCTGCCCGCTCTTTTTTTCAACAATATGGCGTCATCCCGGGACAGGATGAAAACCGTCATTTCTTCTGTTCTTCGTTCTTTGCTCTTTGCTTTTTCCGGGATCATTGATACAAGCCCTTTTCCATATGCTTCGCAATATCCTTGAACCGGGCAGACGGCGCACTTCGGCTCCCCGTTCGGCAGGCAGGTTGTCGCGCCCAGGTCCATCAGGGCCTGGTTGAAATCGCCGGTGCGCCGGGCCGGCAAAAGGCCTTCCACCACCTCTGTCAATTGGATTTTAACCATTCGATCCGAAATATCCCCGGTGTTGGCGGTGATGCGGGCCATCACCCGGAGAACATTCCCATCGACGGCACACGTTCTCGCACCGAAGGCGATCGAGGCGATGGCGCCGGAAGAATAGGCGCCGATTCCGGGAAGGGACTGCAATTCTTTGATGTCGGACGGAATTTCGCCGTTGAATTTCTCGATAAGAATCCGGGCGGCTTTTTGCAGATTCATCGCCCGGCTGTAATAACCAAGTCCCTGCCAGAGCTTCAGCAGTTTCTCCTCCGGGACATCGGACAGCGCTCTGACGGTTGGAATCTCGGCAATAAACCGGTTGTAATAGGGAATCACCGTATCCACACGGGTCTGCTGGAGCATCATCTCGGAAATCCATGTTTTATACGGATCCGGGTCGTTCCGCCATGGCAGGGTGCGCGCTTCTTTGGAATACCAGTCCAGCAATTCTGTTTGAAAATCTTCCGGGTTGATCATCGGCGTTATCCCTTCCTGCGTATTTTATTCTATTCATTATCCAGCAAAGTATAGCATAGTCTGACTGGTTGGAAAAGCAAGCATGGGGACAGTTCTTGTGCAATATGGGGACGGTTCTTGTGTTGCATTTTATTTTGTTTATGCAACACAAG
>CAZJXH010000192.1:0-7512 GCA_964549475.1 uncultured Oscillospiraceae bacterium | reverse complement strand
GCGCCGGAAACAAATGGGCGGAACACTTTCAGGGGGGGAGCAGCAAATGCTTGCAATTGCACGCGGGCTTATGATCGACCCCAGTCTGATTATGCTTGATGAACCATCTTTGGGGCTTGCCCCGATTGTTGTACAGGAAATATTCAGTCTGATTCTCCGCATAAAAAGCTCCGGGAAAACGGTGCTGCTGATTGAACAGAACGCAAATATGGCGCTGCAAGTGGCAGATCGCGGATACGTTCTGGAAACAGGGTCGATTTGTCTTTCCGGGACGGGCA
Organism: uncultured Oscillospiraceae bacterium; assembly: GCA_964549475.1. Lineage (GTDB taxonomy): Bacteria > Bacillota > Clostridia > Saccharofermentanales > UBA5734 > JBBQKF01. The sequence goes on along the minus strand of CAZJXH010000192.1, from coordinate 7,234 downwards.
AAGAATTGCTTGCCAATGAGGATGTTAAAAAAGCATACCTTGGCATATAGGAGAAAATCATGGAAAAGGTTTACCATAACGATCATATTGAAGCTTTAAGAGGATGTTCCAAATCGCGTGCTCTTTTGATATATAAGCTTTTTGAAAAAGCAGAACAATGCGGATTAAACGAGGAGGATTTTGCAAGAGAAGTCATATGGGAATGCGGCTGCTTCAGAGCAGAGCATCATTTTCCTGATACGGATTCCGTTCAAGATTTCGCGGCTGTTTATCAGACAGACGACTGGATTAAAACCTTTGACACAGAAATGATCACGTGCACGGAGGATCTTCTGGTTGTCAAATCCCACTACTGCCCGCTATTGGATATGTGGGAACAATTAACACAGGATAGAGAGCGGCTTGCAAAGGTTTGTGACATTGCGATGGATGGAGACCGTGCACTTGCACATAAATATCCAAATTTTAATTTCCGGGTCTCCAAGACCATGGCAAAGGGCGATGACTATTGTGAAGTGATGGTGCAAAGGAGACAAAAAAGTGAAAAATAAAAGGGATACAAAAATAGCAATCCTCGGGATGGGTTATCTTATGGAGTATATTTACCCATGCTACGAAAATTTGCTTGGAGATAATATCGGTAAAAATATTGTTGCAGTAACCGCTGACGAAAAGGACCTGCCGCGCAAACAAAAGCGATGTGCTTTTCCCGTTATTCTGGAGGATAATCTCAGTGCACTCCGGATGAATCAGCCGGACTATATATTTATAGCGCCACCACCTAAGCTTGCTCCTGAAATAGTGGAGAAAATTCTTGTTCCTTATTATAAAGAACTGCGTGAAAACGGTCGGACCTTACCGATCATTTATGCTTTCCCCCCCAACCCTGTCGGAGCATATTATCTGGAGAAACTTGGCTCTGATGTGATGGTGGTGAACATACTGCCCAACATGGTAAGCGAAATTGCAGGGGAGAGACTTGCAGGCGAAGGTCTGACCTATATCACTTTTGCCGATGAAAGTAAATGGACTCAGGAAAAAAGGACATTTTTGTCTGAATTCTTTGCTCCACTTGGCGGCACAATTGAAGTAAAACCTTGCCATATTATGCAAATGCTCGCCGGAACCGTTGCCATCCATACTATTTCCGAAATTATTTTCACTATTACAGATGCCATTAATCATGGAGAAGCAAAGATAGACTTCAAAGACATTGCAAGCGCAATGCGTTCCTATCACCGCACAAAACGCAGCTACCAGCAGTCCAGCTGCCAATGCAGCAAAGAGAAAGTCGATCCATATCTATATGCAATGCTTAAGAAGGTTACATTCCACTGGTTTGAGGGGGTAAAAGAATTTTATCTTGATGCAGGGCTGGATGAAGAAACATCCAATACAATTCTTGTATCCTTATTGGATCTGCATCTGCATGTGCATCAGAGAGAGAACCGCAATGACATTGAAGCCAAGACGCTGCAGCATGCGACCAGGGGCGGTGTTCTGGAAAAAGGCTGCCAGATGTTTGCACGCCTTGTAAAGACCGGACTGGAAAAAGAATTTTCAGTTTATCCTGATATGAAATTAACCGATGCCTGGTGCGATTGGCTGGAAAGCAAAGCCTATCAGATTACCAGAATAATTTCCGAGCATGGCAGCAGACTTTCCACCGGGAAAAGCTGCGAACCTTACACCGTGAAAAACCATGCGATAACCTTTGGACTGATTGCACAATACACCTTGGAAACGAAGGCGGAAGGTTCAGAAAACGCACTGTCTCTTGCTGCAATCCGTTATGCAAGAGAACGAGGCGGACGGATGCGCCAGCGCTGTGAACGTTTTGGCGATCCTGTCAATATGCTCAGCTATAAAGCATACTGTGAGTGGCAGCCAGAACAAGAAGAGATGACGGCACAAACACTGCAAATGTCACCTGTACACAAAACCGAGGTGACAGGATGCCCATGGCTGCGGGCATGGAATGAAAATGGCTTTGGCGAATATTCAAAATACTACTGCGATTTCGCTGATTTTAATCTTGTAAAAGGCTTCAGCGATACCCTCCGCCTTGAAATGGGGAAAACCCTGTCCCGTGGCAATGATGCATGTTTATTTATATGGTGTGGCGCCGATATGACACCTGAAAATGCTGCATGGATTCATAAACGTCGCAGTGAAATCATGGACAGCATAACCTTTGGCTGGGAATATCACACCGCCCATCTGTACTATACAATGATTAAAACAATACGTACATCCTTGGGTTCGATTGCAGCGGAAATGGAACAAAAGGTCCGCAATGCTTATGCTGACATTTTCACAGAGGAATCGCTTTCTGTGATTGACAGTTATGCAAACACAGACTTTAAAATTGCAAAGTACAATGAGAAAAAGCAGTAAGCTAAAAATATTCCCCACCCGATTAAGCGGGGAGAACAACAATGCTTGCAATAGGGGAATAGAGCGATGAAGCAATCCATTCAACAGTATCTGGATGAAACAAGTATACAGTATGGCGCATTGAGCGATGCAATCCATTCATTTGCAGAAATTGCAGGGGAGGAAGTGCGATCCTCCGCATTATTGGCGGACGATCTGGAGCAGCAGGGTTTTGTTGTGGAGCGTGGTCTCGGCAGTCAGCCTACGGCATTTCGGGCAAGCTTTGGAAAAGGTACACCCAGTATCGGGTTTATCGCGGAATATGATGCATTGCCGGACATGTCGCAGAAGGTTCCCGTTTCTAATTCTTCAAAAGAAGCAAGCGGACAGGACAACGGACATGGATGCGGACACAATTTGCTGTGTACAGGCTCTATTGCGGCTGCAGCTGCCTTGAAAACAACACTGGAAAAAGAAAAGTATCCGGGCAAAGTGATTGTGTATGGTACACCGGCAGAAGAAACACTGTATGGAAAAACACAGCTTATTGCAGAGGGCTATTTCCGCGACGTTGACATTGTGCTGACATGGCACCCTGGTACAATGAACCACTGTGGAGAATTCAGCCACAAATCAATGCACTCTGTAAAACTGTTTTTCCAAGGCAAAACAGCTCATGCTTCTGTTTGTCCGGAGCAAGGGCGCAGCGCACTGGATGCTTGTGAGCTTACCAATGTAGGGGTTAACTATTTACGAGAGCATGTTCCCACTCATGTCAGAATGCATTACAGTTACTGCTCAGAAGGGGGAATGCCGAACATTGTGCCTGAAAAAGCCGCTTTGTGGTATTTTGTCCGGGCCAAAGACCGGGCCACTTCTGATGAGATCCTGCAAAGAGTCCTTCATGTTGCTCAAGGTGCAGCCATAATGACAGATACTCAGATGACTTATCAAAAACTTTGCAGCACAGAGGAAACTCTTATCAATGCATCCCTCTCCAGTCTTGCATATCATAATATGCTGCAAATAGGAGTGCCTTCCTTTACAGAGAATGACTTGATGCTTCTTGAGCAGCTGTCTCAAAATTCTAAAATTGCATCAATCAAGCCAATGATCTCCCGACAAATCATCCCTGCGACAGGAGAACAGAAGGAGGAACCAGGATCAACTGATTTTTCCGGCGTCAGCCAGCAGGTTCCCTCTCTTGAAATCAATACGGCCTGTTTTGCCATGGGAACACCAGGCCATCATTGGACAATTACTGCACAGGCCGCCGCTTCTGCTGCAAAAAAAGGAATGCTGTTTGCAGCAAAGGTGCTGGCATGCACGGCTTGGGACCTGCTGCATGATGCAAACGAATATCACTGTGCAAAAGCGGAATTCGATAAGAGAAAAGAAGAAAAGGCACAGCATACATAGTTCTGTGAGGAGAGCAAACTAAATGGAGAAAGAATATTTTACCAGCTATATTGATATTTTAAATGAAGAATTAATTCCGGCACTCGGGTGCACCGAACCAATTGCGGTTGCTTTTGCAGCCGCTGTGGCGCGTCAGACACTTGGCGAAATTCCCCGGCATATGAAAGTGCATTGCAGCGGCAACATCATTAAAAATGTGAAAGGCGTCGTTGTCCCAAACAGTGGAAATATGCGCGGGATTGAAATAGCAGCGCTGCTTGGTGCAGTTGGCGGGGACGCTGAAAAAGGACTTGAAGTCTTAGCGGAAATCAACGAGCATAACAGGATACAGGCCCGCAATCTTTTGGAGAAGAATATTTGTGAAGTAAAGACGCTTGACACAGGAGAAAAGCTCCATATTCGAATTTTTGCATCCGCTGGCGATCATTCTTCGCTTGTAGAAATCAAGCATAGCCATCTGAATATTGTACGAATAGAAAAAGATGGTAAAGCTCTATTTTCTGCGGACGCGATACGCGAGGGTACAGACCGGTTGACGGACCGTTCCTGTTTAAACATTGCAGATATCGTCTGCTTTGCAAACAATGTTTCGCTGCCGCTTGTAGAAAATATCATTAATATGCAAATCAGATTCAATACAGAAATTTCAAACGAAGGCCTTAATAATTGTTATGGTGCAAACGTTGGCAAAACATTGCTGGAGTGTTATGGAAATGATGTGTGTACAAGAGCAAAAGCGACGGCCTCAGCAGGCTCAGATGCCAGAATGAGCGGATGTACATTACCTGTGGTAATTAATTCCGGAAGCGGCAATCAGGGCTTGACGGTATCTCTGCCTGTCATTGTCTATGCGAAGGAGCTTAAAGTGCCCCAGGAAAAATTGATTCGGGCACTTCTGGTAAGCAACCTGACGGCCATCCATCAAAAAACCAGAATCGGACGTCTCTCTGCATACTGTGGGGCCGTTAGCGCAGCATGCGGCAGCGGTGCCGGAATCGCATTCTTATTTGATGCATCGCAGCAAGAAATTGAACAAACCATTGTAAATACATTGGCAAATACCTCAGGGATTGTATGTGACGGGGCAAAACCTTCCTGCGCTGCTAAAATCGCCACCTCAGTCGATGCAGCAATCATGGCATTTCATCTGGCCAGTAAAGGCAGAACCTTCCGATGCGGAGAAGGACTGGTCAAAAACACTGTGGAAAAAACGATTTCGAGCATCGGGAAATTGGCACAAGACGGTATGCGGCAAACAGACAAAGAAATTTTGAATATTATGCTGGAAGATTAGCTTGTCATGAAAGTGCGGCTTTGAAATAATAATATGTGGTTTTGTAATATGATATGAATAGGGAGGGAAAGATATGAATCCTGTTTTGAGAAAATTGTCCGAAATTGGAATTGTGCCCGTAATTAAAATTGATGATGCAGAAAAGGCGGTTCCCCTTGCAAAAGCCCTTGCAGCAGGCGGGCTTCCCTGCGCGGAAATCACTTTCCGCACAGCACAGGGGGAAGAAGCAATCCGCCGCATTGCAAAAGAGGTTCCCGAAGTGCTGGTTGGTGCAGGAACCGTTCTTACCACAGAGCAGGTAGACCGAGCCATTGCCGCTGGTGCGAAATTCATTGTCAGTCCCGGGTTTAATCGCAATGTCGTTGCCTACTGTATTGAAAAAAATATTCCAGTTACACCCGGCTGTGCAAATCCATCGGATGTTGAACAGGCAATCGAGCTGGGGCTTGATGTTGTGAAATTCTTTCCTGCAGAGCAGGCAGGCGGAATCAACTATATCAAGGCCATTGCCGCACCCTATGCCAATATGATGTTTATGCCGACGGGAGGGATCCATGCGGCCAATGTCAACGATTATCTTGCCAATGACAAAATCCTCTGTTGCGGCGGCTCGTGGATGGTAAAGGATGATTTGATCCAAAACGGGAGATTTGAGGAAATCACCACCCTTTGTAAAGAAGCGGTCCATACAATGCTTGGCTTTGAGCTTGCTCATGTAGGCATTAATGAGGAAAATACACAGAATGCAGTAAAAACCGCTAAAATGTTTGAAGCATGGTTTGGCTTTGCCTGCAGGGAAGGGAACCGTTCCGTATATGCAGATAAATATATTGAAGTGATGAAAACACCCTTTAAAGGTAAAAACGGTCACATCGCCATTTCCACAAACAGCGTAGACCGTGCCGTTGCAAACCTTGAACGCCTTGGTGTAGAATTTGATTATGCTACGGAGAAAAAGGATGCAAAGGGTAAAATAATCGCACTTTATATGAAAGAAGGAATTTCAGGCTTTGCAGTACATTTGGTAGAGAAAAAAAACAAGCTATTATAAACATGAAACGGAGGTTTCTTAAATGGCAAAAGTAATTGCATTTGGCGAAATGATGCTTCGTCTTGCCCCGGAGGGCTATTATCGATTTGTTCAGGCAAGTAGTTTTGGTGCCACCTACGGCGGCGGTGAGGCGAATGTTTGTGTATCCCTTGCAAATTACGGCGTAGATGCCGCTTTTGTTACTAAGCTGCCAAATCACGAAATTGGTCAATGCGCGGTAAATGAGTTGCGTCGTTACGGGGTTGATCCTTCCATGATTACCCGCGGCGGGGATCGTGTAGGGATTTACTTTTTGGAGAAGGGCGCTTCCCAGCGCCCCTCAAAAGTAATCTATGACCGTGCAAATTCTGCAATTGCATTGGCTGAAAGCAAGGATTTTAACTGGAACACCATTTTTGAAGGGGCGGAGTGGTTTCATTTTACAGGCATTACTCCGGCTTTGGGCGATAACGTTTCCGAAATTTGCCTTGAAGCTTGTAAAGCCGCAAAGGCTCATGGCATGACTGTTTCCTGCGATCTTAACTACCGCCGGAAACTGTGGAACCGTGAAAAAGCCGGCAAGGTGATGGCAGGACTGATGAAATATATCGATGTCTGCATCGCCAACGAGGAAGATGCAGCAGATGTATTCGGTATTAGAGCCGAAAACAATGATGTTACAGCAGGAAAGGTAAATCATGAGGGCTACAGGGAGGTTGCTAAAAAGCTGGCAGACACCTTCGGCTTTAAAAAGGTCGCGATCACACTTCGCGGTTCCATTTCCGCCAACGACAACAACTGGGCGGCAATGCTGTATACAGACGGGAATTATTATTTTTCCAGAAACTATCTCATTCACATTGTAGACCGAGTTGGCGGGGGGGACAGCTTTGGCGCAGGTCTGATTTACTCCTGTCTCCAAGGCTATAATCCTCAGGATACAATTGAGTTTGCAGCTGCGGCAAGCTGTTTAAAGCACAGCATTGAAGGCGACTTCAACCAGGCTGACCTGGACCAGGTCAGGAAGCTGGCCGGTGGTGACGGCTCCGGCAGAGTTCAGCGCTGAAATTCCCATTTTACCGCCCTCGTCCACGACCAGGGTATCGAATAAATGC
>CAZJXH010000191.1:0-7544 GCA_964549475.1 uncultured Oscillospiraceae bacterium | reverse complement strand
AATACGGGATATCGTAATATACGGGATATCGTAATATACAAGAAATGGAGTTTCGACAATGCCAATGGATGACCAGGCTTTTTACCAGCTTTCGCCGTTTATTCAGGATTATATCTACCGCAACAGATGGACGGAGCTGCGCGAGATTCAGATTGCCGCCTGCGATGTGATTTTCAATACGGATTCCCATCTTCTGCTGACCTCCGGAACGGCATCCGGCAAGACGGAAGCCGCCTTTCTACCGGTTTTGACGCAGTTGATGTCGCGTCCCGGCCATTCTGTGGCGGTTCTTTATATCAGCCCCCTCAAAGCGCTGATCAACGATCAGTTCGCCCGTTTGGACGATTTACTGCAGGAGGTGGATATCCCTGTCCAGAAATGGCATGGCGATGTGAGTCAAAGTGACAGGCAGAAATTTCTCAAATGCCCGCGCGGCGTGATGCAGACCACTCCGGAATCGTTGGAAAGCATGCTGATGAACAAAAAGCAGCAAGTCATCTCCCTTTTTTGCGATCTGCAGTATATCATCGTGGACGAAGTCCATTATTTCATGGGATGCGACCGCGGGGTACAGCTGCTTTGCATCCTGGAACGGATAGAACGCCTTGCAAAGGCAACCTCCCGCCGGATCGGGTTGTCGGCCACACTCGGGGATTACACCCTCGCAGAGAAATGGCTTGCAAGCGGGACGGCAAAGCCCGTTGTCACGCCGGTTCTTTCCGCAGGCAAGATCAGGATCCGGCTCGCGCTGGAGCATTTCCTGCTGCTGCATCCGGAGGTGAAGGACGGAGATCTGTCTTCGGCGGATATGGAATATTTCGATTATATTTATAACAATTCCTATGGGAAGAAATGCATTCTTTTTTCCAATGCAAAAATGGAATTGGAGCGAATTATCTCGACTTTGCACGAAATGTCCGAAAAGCGCAAAGACGAAGATGTCTTTATCATCCATCACGGAAGCCTTTCCACCACACTCCGGGAAACCGCGGAGCAGGCGATGAAACACTCCGTGCTGCCCATGGTGGTCGGAGCGACGGTGACCTTGGAGCTTGGCATCGATATCGGCGAACTGGAACGGATCATCCAGCTCGGAACGCCCTTTTCCATCTCGAGTTTCGTCCAGCGGCTCGGACGCAGCGGAAGACGGGGCTCCCCCGCGCAAATGTGGTTTGCCTGCCGGGAGTACCAGCATTTGACGAACGAGATTTCCGTACAGCAGATCGATTGGGAATTCTTGCGCTGCATCGCCATTATCGAGCTTTATACCAAAGAGCGCTTTATCGAACCCGTCACCCTGCCCTTTCTTCCGTTCAGCCTCCTGTACCACCAGACCATGAGTGTCCTTTATTCCGCAGGAGAAGCCTCCCCCGCCTATCTTGCGACCATGGTTCTCTCTCTCACCGCTTTTCGACACGTTTCAATGGAAGATTATAGAGAAATGCTCCTTCACCTTGTCGAAATCGGGCACCTGGAACAGTCGGAAAACGGCAGTCTGCTGATTGGTGTCCGCGCGGAGCCTTTTGTGAACGATTACCAGTTTTACGCGGTTTTTGAAGCGCCCGTGGAATACACCGTCCGCTGCGAATCCGAGGAGATCGGGTCCGTCCAGGTGAAGTTTCCGGTTGGCGAACGCTTCTCCCTGGCGGGGAAAACATGGGAAGTCCTGGAGGTTGATGAAAAGAGCGAAATTATTTATGTGACTTCTGTCGGCGGAAGATCAAGCAATCTTTGGAACGGCTCGGGCTTCCAAATCCATACACGGATTTTGCAGAAAATGCGGGATATCCTGCGGAGGGAAGATCCCTATCCCTATCTGCAGGAACGTGCTGTGCACAGGCTGTCAGAAATCCGAAGCATTTCCTCCGGCAGCAATTTGTGCGATTACACCGTTGTCAAGCTGGGCGGCAACGATTATTGCATCCTTCCCTGGCTCGGGACCCGGGCTTTTGTGACACTGCTGTTTGTTTTTGGCCATCACGGGATTGAAATCGTGAATAAACATGTTCCGTACTGGTTCATCATTCGAACGCAAAAAACCGAGACGGAGCTCTTCGATCTGCTTTTTCAAATCAAGACGCAGCCGGTTGACAAAGAGGATCTTGACATCGGCAAGAATGAAGTCAACGGAAAATTCAACGCCTTTCTCCCGAAAAATCTTCTCCAGAAGCAGTTCCGGACGGATTTCATCGATCTTGACGACATGCGGAAGAATCTGTAAGTGTTTGGTCTGAGACGGCAAAGCGATTTATTTTATACAAATCGGATCCACGGGCATTTTTCATCAGTTTATCCTTATCTCTTATTTCGGCAGGAATTTTTCAAAAATGATGATGTCGAAAAATCCACGCGCTTTGTTGTATTCTTCTTGTGTAGTGATCGTCCATGCGACGCAGACGGTCTTATAGAGACGTTTGCACAACTGCAGGCTGATATTCCCGGCATCTTGATGACGGTAGGCAATGAAATCCGGTTTTTCCAAAAAATTAACCATCAGGTTCGTCAGGAGGAATCGCTGCCACCGGTTCGCTATTTCCCGGTTTTTCATAAAGTTCATTGAAAGCTGCCCATAGACGATATCGGGATGGTTCTTGGCATACCAGTAGACAATAAACGCATTGAACGATTCAATACAATATGCTCCTTGGTATGTTTGAAGAATCTCATCCACTTTGTGGCAGATTTCGCTGCTTCTTTTCTCCGATTTGATTTCGATGATGATTGGGGCTCTTCCGGCGATCATGTCCAGCACATCTTGAAACAAAGGAATCCTGGAAGGTCCTCCTTTGATCGGAATCTTGGAAATTTCCTCATAATCCAGCTCATCCACTCTTTTATCAACCCCGCACATCCGCATCAGGTTGAAATCGTGAATCACAACCAGCTGATGATCTTTCGTGAACTGGACATCAAGTTCCATCCCGTATCCGTTTTGAACCGCAAGTGAAAATGCCTCCATGGTATTCTCCTGTATTTTATTCTTTGGATTGTACAGCCCCCGATGGGCGTAATCCCAGCCCATAAGGTCCTTCATCTTTTCTTTCCGATGCGTCGCAGGACGGATCATCAGTAAAAAAGCGATCAGAACAAGAATCAAAAAAATAACAATCCCTAAAATCCAATAAATCATATTCTTTCCCCCACAAGTCTTCATTGATATGTCGGTCTTGACTTCCTAATTATGCCAGTCTTGACTTCCTATGTGATAAAATCAAGCACGAACTCATTTTTTCGATACCGGATCAGTCCGTCCTCCCGCATTCTGGATAGCTCCCTTGAAAGAGCGCTCCGGTCCACGGAAAGATAATCCGCCAGTTCCTCCCGGTTATAGGGAATGATAATGGTCTTTTTGTTCTTTTGATGGAACTCATCAAGCAGATAGGCGGTGATTTTATCCCGGATGGTTCTCATCAGAGCGTAGTTTAATTTTTTACTCAGAAGCATCGTCTTGCGAGCCATAATGCCCAGCATATTCCGGATCAGCTGTGTATGGAAAATACAGCTGTTCCCGCACGTTGTTACAATCTCCTGATAATTTAAAAAACAGATTGCCGATTCCCGGGATGCGATGACCGATACCGGACTCTCCTCCAGTTGCGCGGTGACGATTGCCTCTCCGAAAATTCCGGAGCGTCCAATGCTGGTAAGAATTGTTTTACGGCCCGGCGCATCTTCCTGGATCACTTCAACGGCGCCTTTTATGACAACTCCGATCTGTGTCACGGGTTCTCCCGCCCGTTGAATAAAATTCCCCTTGTCATATTTTTTTATCGACGCCTGCAGGCAATTCAACAGAGACCGCAATTCGTTGATTCCAATGTCCTGGAAAAGACTCGCAGAACTTAAAACAGCAAGCTCGTTCTCCGAAAACGCTTTCGTTTCCTCTTTTGGTTCCATCCTTGAAGCCCTGTTCATTTCGTTTATTCTGAAAATATCAGGCTTGCTCTCCATTTGCTTCCAGTCCTTGCCCTCTTTATGTTTTATCTTTTGTTGCTCGTGCAACGGATAATGCCGGTCTTTTCCCTTATACTCGAGCTATGAACGATTCATCCGAAGCGGTGAAAGGTTCTTATCCGATGGATAAGCCAATGCTATCGTCATTATAATACAAATAACAGCACTATGAAACAAGAGAAATAAAAGTCGAGTGGAAAGTCGAGTGAAAACAAAGACGGCAAGGAGATTAGGAGATTTGTGATGAAAGGAGATTTGTGATGATTCGAAAAGTGATTAAAATCAATGAGGAGCTGTGCAATGGATGCGGAGCCTGTGCAAATGCCTGCCATGAGGGGGCGATCGGCATGATGGACGGGAAAGCCAGACTGCTGCGGGACGATTATTGCGACGGGCTGGGAAATTGTCTTCCGGTTTGCCCTACCGGAGCCATCACCTTCGAAGAACGGGAGGCGGCTGAGTTCAGCGAGACAGCAGTGAAAGAGCATCATCACAAAGGGAAGGAAGAAAATCCGCACGCTGCGGTGTCTCCTTGCGGCTGTCCATCCACAACGGCAAAAATTCTCAACCGCCCTGCCGTCTCTGTTTCTTCCACTTCCGATCAGGATTCCTGTTGTTCCGCCAATGTGCCTGAACTCGAAAGCAGTGTCTCAAACTTGAGGCAATGGCCGGTTCAAATCCAATTGGTCTCCCCCCATGCGCCTTATTTCAACGGAGCGCACCTGCTGATCGCTGCGGATTGCGCGGGTTATGCACATGCTTCCTTCAATCAGACTTTCATGAAGAATAAAATCACCATCATCGGATGTCCGAAGTTGGACAAGACCGATTATACCGAAAAGCTGGCCTTGATCCTTAAAAACAATGCCATCCGGTCCGTCACCATCCTCCGGATGGAAGTTCCCTGCTGCGGCGGAATCGCTGCCGCGACTATGGAAGCGCTCCGATCCTGCGGAAAAATGATTCCCTGGAATGTGATCACACTTGCGACCGATGGCAGGGTACTGGAAGAATAGCACATTTGTCCTATTTATGATAAAAAATAGAGTGTGAACATTTTTATTCACACTCTACCTTATTACAAATTATCTTTAAAATTGAATTTTTAGTTTGATTTTGATTCAAACGATTCTACTCTGTTTCCAAGATCATGCCTGACAGGATGTGACCGCTTTCGCCACTGTGTTTTCTACTGCGACTTCCACTACTTTTGTCAAAACATCGACATAACTATACGATACCAACTCCTGATATGAATTACGTCTGGAACACCTTACGGTAAAGACATTGGGATAACAGTTATCGAGAATTCCCTCTTGGATAATCGTACGTTTGCGACCACCGCTGGACTTTAGTCGGATTCTTTTTCCTACATGGGCTTCCATGCCTTTTCTACAGGAATCGACATCATTACGAACAATCATATGTGAAACCTCCGAAATATATATTGAAGCGCAATATCTCACTGCAGTTGATATCGGATACATTGCGCAGCTGTGGACAGTATAACACTTTATAGTGATAAAGTCAATGAAATAACACAACTTGTTGTGGTATAATGGAGAAAGCATTCTAAATATTGTACATTTTAATTTTTTGGAGGTTAAGATTATGTTATCCGATATCGAAATCGCATTAGGAACAAAGATGTCGCCCATTACCACTATTTCTCAACAATTGGGGATTAAAGAAGAGGAACTCGAGCTTTATGGACGCTACAAGGCCAAATTGGATTTCTCCCTTAGTGAACGCTTGAAAGAGAAGAAAAATGGCCGGCTTGTCCTTGTAACAGCAATCAATCCAACCCCTGCGGGAGAAGGAAAAACCACAACCACGGTAGGATTGGGGCAAGCCATGGCAAAAATCGGACAAAAAGCGATCATTGCGCTGCGCGAGCCTTCTTTGGGTCCTGTTTTCGGAATTAAAGGCGGCGCTGCCGGCGGCGGGTATTCCCAAGTGCTTCCGATGGAAGACATCAATTTGCATTTTACGGGGGATATGCACGCGGTCACCTCTGCGAACAATCTATTATCGGCGTTACTGGATAACCACATCCAGCAGGGGAATCTGCTGCAGATCGACCCGAGGCAGATCACATGGAAGCGGTGCCTTGACATGAACGACCGCGCGCTCCGTCAGATCATCATCGGGCTGGGCACGAAAATGGACGGCGTTCCAAGGCAGGACAGCTTCCAGATTTCCGTCGCCTCCGAAATCATGGCAATCCTTTGTCTTGCAGACGGATATGACGATCTGAAATCCCGATTGGAACGAATCCTGATCGGTTATACCTACGACGGCAGGCCGGTCACCGCAGGGCAGCTCAAAGCACAAGGGGCCATGGCCGCTCTGTTGAAGGATGCGCTGAAACCCAATTTGATCCAAACCATTGAGGGAACGCCTGCCATCATGCATGGAGGCCCCTTTGCCAATATCGCCCATGGATGCAATTCCCTGTCCGCAACGAAACTTGCGCTTAAGCTGGCGGACATCGTCATCACAGAAGCCGGGTTCGGAGCGGATCTTGGCGCGGAAAAATTCTTTGATATCAAATGCAGATATGGTGGATTGTCTCCCGATGCCGTGGTGCTTGTCGCAACCGTCCGGGCATTAAAATACAATGGCGGGGTATTGAAGCCCCGGCTGGCGGAAGAAAATCTTGATGCTCTGGCCAAAGGGATGGCAAATCTGGAGAAACACATCGAAAACATCCATCTTTTCGGACTTCCCTGCGTTGTGGCCATCAATCGCTTTCCGACCGATACAGATCGGGAGTTGAATCTTCTGATGAAACGCTGCGAGGAGCTCGGCGCGAAGGCGGCCCTCTCCGAAGTGTTTACCAAGGGAGGAGATGGTGGAGTGGAACTGGCGAAAACCCTGATCGAGGAGATGGACTGTCATCCCGCTTCCTTTAAACTTCTCTATGAGATGGACACGACAATGAAAGAAAAGATTTCCTGCATATCCACTAAAATATACGGAGCATCCAATGTTGTCTATACCGCCGCCGCGGAGAAATCGATGGCTTCGATCGAAGCCATGGGTTATGGATTACTTCCGATATGCATCGCGAAAACACAATACTCTTTATCCGACAATCCGGCGCTGCTCGGCCGGCCATCCGGGTTTGACATCACCGTACGCGAGGTCCGCCTGTCCGCCGGAGCCGGTTTTATTGTCGCGGTGACCGGCGATATCATGACCATGCCGGGACTTCCCAAGGTGCCCGCCGCCGAGAAGATCGATATCGATTCCACCGGGACGATCTCGGGACTGTTTTGAATTTTCCAAACAGCACAAGCCTTCCTTCTGGTGCTGTTTCCCCGGACTATTATTGACTCCGCCAGCCTTCTGCAGGAGAGCGACCGTTCTTTTGAAATATGGGGACGGTTCTTGTATTGCATAAACGAAGTAAAATAAAATGCAATACAAGAACCGTCCCTATGTTGCAACCTGAGTTATTACACAACCTGCCGTGTCCCCTTGCTCCATTTCCTCCATTTCTTTTCATAAGCGATTGCCCTGTCTTTTTTTGGGCTCTTTATCTAATACCGTGAAAAGGGGTATAATTTGATCATGGAGGGAACGAT
>CAZJXH010000190.1:0-7546 GCA_964549475.1 uncultured Oscillospiraceae bacterium | reverse complement strand
GAATCCGTACAAGTGTTTCCCTTTCGTATAAATAGGGGTCTCCGGAGAATTGATGTATTTCGGCATGGAATCGTCAATCGCTCTCCCACCGAATGCGACAATTCTTCCAAGGTAGTCGAAAATCGGAAACATCAGCCGGTTCCGGAATAAATCGTACATCCCGCGGCTGCTGTATCCGGTATTCGGAGCACTGGCATGACCCGTTGCCGCTTCGGCAGATTCCGATGGAGGGGGCCCGGCCTTCTCATTGACAGCCGGGACGGGCGGAGATTCTTTCAGGACTTTGTCCGCGCGCTTTTTGAATAATCCGGTTAAGAATATAATCTCGTCGGGATATCCTTTTCCCTTCAAATGCTGGTACAATTCTTCCCATTCATCCAATGCGTACCCAAGGCCGAAGCGTTTCACCGTTCTCGGATCAATTCCCCGTTTTTTCAGATATTCTCTGACAACGGCGCCGCGCGGTCCGATCAGATTTGTATAGAAAAAGCGGGCGGCTTCGGTATTGGCATTATATAGTTTTTTTTGAAGGTCCACTTTTTTTTGATATTCCTGGTCGTTGGATGTTGGAATTTCAATTTTCGCCTTTTCCGCCAGCATTTTCAATGCATCCAGATAGCCGATTTTTTCGATTTCCATAATGAAGTGAACCACATCTCCCCCTTTATGGCAGCCGAAGCAATAGTAAATCTGCTTGTTTGGCGACACGCTGAAAGAAGGGGTGTCCTCCGAATGAAAAGGGCACAGGCCGAAAAAGTTCTGTGCGCTTTTTTTCTCGAGGCGGACATACTGTTCCACGATGGTGACAATTTCATTCCGCTGTTTGATTTCTTCGACAATCGACTCAGGGATGCCTCTTTGCTGCGCCATTCAAATTCCTTTCGTCAAAAATACTCTTGTTTATAGTATTCGATATAAAACGCGGCATTCCTCTGTTAACAGGCGTAATTTCAATTATTTCCAGGATTTTTCATATAAATCATCGAATAATTATTAAATATTCCAGCCAATTGCATCAAAACAAAAAAGAATCTATAAAAGCTGCGTTCCATTGATAAGCAGCACAAATTTCAATCCAAGGAAAATCGCCGCATTTCTGCACATTTTCATCCGGTTCAGAAATATTTCAAAATAATCCATGATCGAGGACATCGTGGTATCGATCTCGATTTCAAGCGTTGCCGTGCTGTTGGCCGGATTGATCTCCAGCGTGGATTTTGTCGCGGCATAATTGACCCGGTCGTGGATATCATAAGTGGCAATTTCTTTATTGGTGACACGGGACCGATGCACATCCGCCTTATCGGACAGAATCAGCGCGGCGGCTACCCGGTTGACGGGAATTCCCACTCCTTCATCATGATTGGCGATGGCCATCATGATGTTCACTGCATCCTGATAAACCATTCCTTTTCGCAGCAGCAAGTCATATGCAAGCAGTGCGCCGGTTTCGGCATGATTGTTCCTGTTCACTGCATTTCCGATATCATGAATGTATCCCGCGATTCTTGCAAGAACGATTTCTTCCTCCTTTGCGCCCAAAAGGCTCAGAATCTCCCCGCATTTATTGGATACCAGGCGGCAGTGGCGGAACGAATGCTCCGTATATCCCAATGCATTCATCTGGATGGCCGAAGCTTCCAGCAAGGCTTTTATTTCTCTGCTTTTTAGAATTTCATTTACATCGAACATTTTCGTTTACCTCCCGGATTCTTTGTATTTCGTCATCAGCTTCACGTATTCATGGGCATTTTCAACATTTCTTAAAACAACTTCGTTCCCCAGCTCTTTTTTAATGACCGCAGGAGTGCCTGCAACCATCGTATGCGGGGGCACAACCATTTTACTCATGACGACCGCTCCGGCTGCAATAATGCATCCTTCGCCGATCTCTGCCTGGTTTAATACGACAGAACCCATCCCTACCACTGTCTTGTTTCCGATTTTGCAGCTATGGATAATCGCATTATGGCCGATGGTGACATCCTCTCCGATAACAACCGGCATGCCCGGATCGCAATGGATCGTCGCATTGTCCTGGACATTCGACCGTTCTCCGATAAAAATGGAATCCTCATCGCCTCGCAGAACCGCGGAATACCAGACCGAGCAATCCTTGCTGACGGTCACATCCCCTGTTATGGTGGCATTTTCCATCACCAGGGCAGAATCATCGATATTCGGAATTTTTCCGTCAACTTTCACTATCATAATATTTCTAATCTCCTTTATTATCCGGTTTCATTCGGCACCAGGCTTCATGGTCCTTCCATTCTGCAGTTCCTATGTCCGGCGCATCATTTTTTTCATGGATTCTCGTCAATTTTTTCATGGATTCTCGTCAATAGGCTTCGAAAGCTGCGTTTTGATCCATAATGCGCATTCCAGTCTTTTCTTTTGAAGCTCGCACCCGAGTTTATAGGTTCCATGAACCGATCCGGTAGAAAAATAGGCATTCGCCGGACATCCGCCGCTGCAGAAATATTTTGCCCAGCAGGCATTGCATTCCGTTTTCTGCGGTACAAGAAGGTCTTTGAACTGATCTTTCACTTTCTGATTTAAAACATCCGGATTTTCCATGATATTCCCCATCAGGAATTCGGGCTGTCCGACAAACTGATGGCACGGATAGACATCCCCCTCGGGTGTGACCGCAATGTATTCCGTACCGACTCCACATCCTTTGAGACGTTTGTAGGCACAAGGTCCGTTCGATAAATCCATTGTGAAGTGAAAGAATTCAAACGGTTGACCGTTATTTTTTGCTTCGATGTAATATCTCGCCAGCTCTTCATATTCTTTGAATAAAACCGGCAGGTCTTCAAATCGCAGTCCATATCCGGAATCATCCGGTGCAACGACAGGTTCCACCGATACCTGGGCGATTCCAAGCGATACGATGTGTTTCACGTCATTGCAAAAATCCAGGTTGTTCCGGGTGTAGGTTCCGCGCACATAATAGGATCGGTCTGCCCGTTTTTCGATAAAATTCCGTATGTTCTTTGTTACGAGCGCATAGGACCCTTTTCCACCCATGTTCGGGCGCATGGAATCATTCACGGAAGGTCTTCCGTCAAGGCTCAGCACGCAATTGCTCATATGTTCATTGATAAACGCTGTTTTTTCGTCATCAAGAAGCACGGCGTTGGTGGTAATAGTCAGACGGATGTTCTTCCCGTTTTTTGGCCCCTGCTCTTCGCAGTAATAGGTCAAAGCGACAACAGCATCCCAGTTCATCAGCGGTTCGCCGCCAAAGAAATCGATATCGATATTTTTGCGGGATCCGGATTCCCTGATGACAAAGTCCACGGCCTTTTTCCCTGTCACGATATCTAGCATGCTTCGTTTCCCTGTATGGAAATCGCCCGTATTGGCGAAACAATATTTGCATCGCAGATTGCAGTCATGGCAAATATGCAGGCACATGGCTTTGATCCTTGGCTCGTCCTTGTAAAAATCCGCCAGTTGAAGGGTCTGCGCCGGAGCGAATAAAAGATTCTGTCCGATCAGTTCTTCAATATCCTCACAGCAGGAAAGCGCATCTTCCCGGAAGGTCTCGGAAACAGACTTCAGAAAATCCTCTCCCGGCCTTCTTCCGTCTAAAAGGATATACTGTTGCAAAACAGAAAACGAGATGTCATCCATGACATGCAGCGCACCGCTTTCCTGATCAAATGCAATATTCGTCTTCTCTTGGGTAAATGTATGAACCAATGAAAATTCCTCCTGTTTTCTTGTTACAGCAAAATAGTGAAAAGCGGATGCTTTTCACTATCATCAAATCGTCCTATCGAGTCATGATCCAACGTCCGGTATTCGTTCCGTTTGAAAAAGGCCGACTCAATCTCTTGTCAAATGAAGTCTCAAGTCGGATAAAGCAGTCCTTCGCTGGTCTTTCGGAAAATGGACGTATTTTATTTGTTTGCATTCTCGCATTTCTGATTAGCAACGGTGCAGCTTGTCTTGCAAGCGGACTGGCAAGAGGTCTGGCACTCTCCGCAGGCTTTCGAACTGACCGGCTTCTTGATGCAAGCGGTTGAAATTGTTGTGACATGTTTCATAAAAGTTCCTCCTGGCAATAATAAATCAGTTGTTTATCGCAATATCAATCTACTGCTATTCATCTCCGGAAACGGGCTTGATAACTGTGCTGACGGCACTTTTGCGAACGGTGATCAGGGTGTTCCCGACACTTGTCTGGATCGTCACTTCGTCGTCTTTGATATTGGCGACCTTGCCGACGATGCCGCCGATTGTCACGCATTTATCTCCAACAGCCATCTGGTTGATCTGTTCTTTCAATGCCTTCTCTTTTTTCTTCTGTGGGCGGATCATGAGGAAATACATCAAAGCGAACATCAATACCAATGGAATGATAAGTCCTCCCAAACTGGCAAAAGTATTTGTGGGAGCAGCGCTTGACGTCATCGATAGAAATAACATAGGGTCCTCCTTATTGCATCCATTCTGTCCGGATGCTTCAAAATAATCTAATATTAATATCATTTTTTATCATCATTTTAATATCCAGATAATCATACATTACTTGGGATGAATTTGCAAGATAACTTTCAGAGATGCAGGGCAATCATTTACGAAAAAAAAGGATTCGTAACAGATGGAACATAGGTGCAATATGGGGACGGTTCTTGTGTTGCATTTTATTTTGTTTATGCAACACAAGAACCGTCCCCATATTGCAAAAGAACCGTCCTTATGTTGCATTCAATCCTTATATAAAATCTCGATTTCAAAAAACCAATAGATATGATATAATGACTAAAAATGTACTAATTAGCTGTGATTTTTTCAAAATCCGATGGACATTTGATTAAGCCACTACATCTTCGAAATCAAACTGCATTCTCCTCTCAGAAATAGAATACCAATGTCGCCAATCATACAAAATGCAAGAATTATTTCAACCCCAATGCTTGACAAGTGCATGCGCCAAGATAAAGTGTCCGGCTACCGATGTTATTGCTTGACCGTAGATTACCGGAAATAATTGTCAACAGTAAACGATAGGAAAACAAAAAATTTACAATCACGGGGGTGACATCGATGCTGAAGACACTGAAAAAATTATTGAAAATAATCGGACCTGGATTTGTAACCGGCGCGGCAGATGACGACCCGTCCGGCGTCACAACGTATTCACAGACAGGTGCGGTTTTTGGATTCAGCCAGCTTTGGCTGGCGCTGTTTTCGTTTCCTTTCATGGTCGTCATCCAGCAAATGTGCGGCCGGATCGGCATGGTGACCGGGAAAGGCCTGGCAGGAACGATCCGCACGCATTATCCGAAAAAAGTTCTATATTTTGCTGTTTCGCTTCTGGTCATCACAAACACGATCAATATCGGGGCGGATCTGGGAGCGATGGCCTCCTCCGCGCAAATGCTTCTGGGGCTGCCTTTTATTTTCTGGCTGTGTCTCATTACCGGATCCATTATTCTACTGGAGATTTTTGTCACCTATAAAACATATTCTAAAATTTTAAAGTACCTGGCTTTGTCCCTGTTTGCCTATATACTGACTGCTTTTATAGTCAAACCGGATTGGGGCATCATACTGAAAAGCACGGTGATTCCACAGATCCAGTTTACCGGCCCATACCTGCTCAACATCGTTGCGATCCTGGGTACGACAATTTCGCCTTACCTCTTTTTCTGGCAGACATCGGAAGAAGTGGAAGAGGAGATTTCAGACGGGAAAATCACCGGCATGGGTGTTGGAAAACCCAAAGTGACAAAAAAAGGGGTTTTCAACATGGACCTGGATACCATTGTGGGCATGCTTTTCTCTCAAGCCATTATGTTTTTCATTATCGTAACCACTGCCGCAACGCTGAACGCCAAGGGAATCACCGATATTCTGACTGCAACCCAGGCCGCTGAAGCGCTGCGCCCCATCGCAGGCGACTTCACCTATCTTCTCTTTGCCGTTGGCATCATCGGTACCGGATTGTTGTCGGTTCCAGTTCTGGCCGGCTCATCAGCCTATGCGGTCGCGGAGATGACCGGCATGCGGGAGGGGCTGAGCAAAAAGTCCCGGATGGCGCCGGGGTTCTATGGCGTGATTGCCGCTTCGACGTTGATCGGCATGGCAATCAACTGGCTGGGGGTCGATCCGATCAAGGCGCTGTATTACGCGGCGGCTCTCAATGGACTGGTTGCGCCGCCCCTTATGGTGCTGATCATTTTGATTGCGAACAACAAGCGCATCATGGGGAGGTTTGTCAACAAGAGGTTCAGTAAAATCGTTGGATGGATTGTCACAATCGTCATGTCGATCGCGGGAATTTTGCTGATCGTTGATTTGATCAAGGGCTTGTTTATCAAATAGCCTTTGGTGCGAAACAACCAATGATGGTGACAAAAGCAGGATAGTCTGGTAAGATCAAGAGAGAAAACAAAAGAGCTGGTGCTGGTAATGGATGAGATAAAATTTAGGCAATCCTGCGAAAAAGCGGTCTGTATGGATCGTATCAAAAGCGGAATAGGCACTTTGTCCGAAAAAACACTTCACGCTGTTCTGAAGCAGTATTTTGACGACAACGAAACAAACCATGAAATAAAAGTCGGATCGTATATCGCGGACATTGTGAGCGATAAAGGCATCATTGAAATACAGACCCGCAATTTCAATAAACTCAGAAAAAAGCTTGAGCGGTTTTTAGCCGTTGCATCAGTGACGGTGGTATACCCTGTCGCAAGAACAAAATGGCTGATGTGGATCGATGAGACAACCGGTGAAATTACGCAGAAAAGGAAAAGTCCTAAAAAAGGAACACCATACGAAGCCTTTTTTGAATTATACAAAATCAAACAATTTCTAACGAACCCCAATCTCCGACTTTGTATTGTGCTGCTTGACATGGAAGAATATCGCAAGCTGGACGGCTGGAGTGAAGATAAGAAAAAAGGATCCTCGCGTTACGAGCGGATTCCGATTGATATCATCGACGAAATCCATATCGAAAATGTCTTGCAATATGCGAAGCTCATCCCTGCGGATTTGCCTGCGCCATTTACAACGAAAGACTTTAAAACATCCGCCTCGTTAAGTCAAAGCAGTGCGCAGACTGCATTGAATGTGCTTAATTATATCGGCGCCGTAAGCCGCGTCGGGAAAATCGGGAATCAGTATTTGTATGAGACGAAATCATCGAATCAGGAGTGACAAGCAGGTGAAAGAGCACGAAATCCTAATAAATTCACCTTTTTACCCAGTGTTTTTGTGGGGAGATTCTGTAAAATATAGTAATAAGAATAAGTAATCACAATAAATGATTAGAATGAAATATAAATAATATGGAGGGTAGTTCAAATGTGTGAGCGAGGCAAACTGGAAGGGCAGGTCGCAGTGGTAACCGGAGCGGCCCAGGGACTGGGCGAGGGGCTGGCTATCCGGCTGGACAAAGAAGGCTGCAAAATCATTGTCGCCGACATCAATATCGACGCGGCGCAGAAAGTGGCGTCAAGGCTTCAGAATGCCGTCGCCGTCAAGGTGGACGTCACGGACGAGAGTCAGGTCGAGGCGATGG
>CAZJXH010000189.1:0-7555 GCA_964549475.1 uncultured Oscillospiraceae bacterium | reverse complement strand
ATACCGGCACTTATGGAAGCGTCCAGAACCGGGACCTTCCTGGGATTGGCCGCCGCCGTAATGTTTGGTCTGTTCATTGGGATGATCGATCTGTTCCCGATCAAGAAATGGATTGGGGTTGCAGTCAAAATCATCGCCAGTGTGATCGTGTTCACTTTCCTGTTCCATCTTTCCAATTTCAGTCTGCCGGTCGGAGACCGCCTGGAATATGATGAGGCCGCTTATTCGTATATGCAAATCAAGGAAGATTACCCTGCATCAAACTGGACCATTGTATCGCCGGTTGAACAGTACTCGGAAGTGATGGGCTATGGCTGGCATACTCAATTATGGACATTCATGCAGGAGATCGAAGCCAAAAAAGACGAAGTGAAGATCCCCACACAATATGTATTCTGGTTTGTCGAAAAGATTCCGTTGAATACAACGCAGAAAATCAGCGAAACGGATGCAAAACTTGCTTTCCCGGTTATTACAGGGAATGATGATGAATACTACACCATCGCGGCAAACCGGCGGATCATCGAAGCCAAAGCCTATTACTGGCTGGAAGATTACAGGAGCAAGAACAAGAACATGACGATTTACCTGGATACGGAGTATCTGAGAATATATATGATAAAACAGGATACAAACAATCCGGTCGATTTTGCGAAATAACATCCGATTCTTTATTCATACAGCCGGGAAAGGAAGCAACAAATTGGGAAAAGTACTTGTAACAAATGCACAGCAGCGTAAAACACTTTCCGTGACCCGTTCGCTTGGGAAAAAAGGATTGGATGTCATCGGATGCGAGATTACCGGATTGAATCCGACCCGATTTTCAAAATATTGCGGGGATTTCTGCAAATGTCCTGACCCGGCCTTGCTTCCGGATGAGTATGTTTCTTTTCTCCTGGACCGGATCACCCGGGATTCATGCGATACCCTGTTTCCCATGGACGACGACTCTATGGATCTGGTAATCAGTCATCAGGAAAGGTTTGACAATATCTGCAAACTTGCGCTGCCATCGAAAGAAAGCTTCCTTTTGGCGCTCAATAAGGATAAGACCGTCGCCATTGCACAGAAAGCGGGGGCGATCTGTCCGGAGACCGTTTTTATCGACGACATCGACTCATTGCCGTCAAAAATCGCTTCGATGAAATTCCCTTTGGTGATAAAACCGGTAAACAGTTCCGGTTCGAGGGGAATCCGGATCGTCCAGGATGAAAAGACCTTTTTTGACACCTATGCGGAAATCCACAGCATGTATCCATTTCCAATGGTTCAGGAATACATCGGCGGAAACGAGAAGGTGGATGTCTGTCTTTTATATAATAAGAAAAGCGAGCTAAGGGCCTGCTTCATCCAGAAAGAATTGCGGCATTTTCCAATCGGAATCGGACCGAGTACGGTTCAGGAAAGCATTTATTTCCCCGAATTGAAGGAGATCGCGCTGAAAATAATGGAAGGACTGCCATGGGTTGGTGTTGTGGAACTGGAGTTTATGATTGACAGGGCCAATGACCGGATCGTCTTTATGGAAATCAATCCGAGATTCTGGGCGTCGGTGGAAATGGCTGTATTGGCGGGTGTTGATTTTCCGGATTTATATTACAAAGTGGCAGTGACCGGTGATTGCGAAGAAGTGTTCACCTATCGGGAGGGGGTCCGAGCGAGATGGCTTTTTCCCGGCGATATATTACACTTTTTATCTTCCAAGGACCGATTTCACATGAACCCCTCTTTTTTCAGCGGAAAAAGAAAAGGACTGATCGACGATACGTTTTCCTGGAAGGATCCGCTGCCTTTACTGGGCGTTGTGCTGGCAAGCGGATATTACATGTTCAACAAGAAAAGAAGAAATTTTGTTTTAAACCGCTAGGACTAGAAGGAGAAACAGGAAGCAAATGAAGAAATTCGGCAAAATATTCAAGAATACCATTGTGGTGATGATCGTCTTCAACATCACTCTGGCGATTATTGCTCTGGTAAGGGACATCGCGCTCGCGTCTTTCCTGGGAACCACCGCGCATGCCGATGCCCTGCTCCTGGCATTTTTCATCCCGGATATTTTCGGAAACAATTTGCTGGCGGCTGCGATAGGTATTTCCTGTGTGCCGATCTTCACCGAGGTTTATATCAATAAAGACAAAGAACGGTTCAATCAATCTGTGAAAAGCATAACCGTTGTCCTATGGCTTATCTGTCTGATTATCACGGCCATCTGCTTCCTGTTCAGGGAGAATATCATCGAAGCGATTGGCAAAGGCTTGTCCTCTCCGATGAAGGCAATCGCGGTGGATCTGTTTGCGATCATGCTGCCGACAATGCTTATTTTCCCGCTGATCACAATCGGTTCATCGATTTCCAATATATATAACAGTTTCAAAGTTCCCGCTTTCGCGCCGATTCTGTTCAATCTCGCTTTTCTGGCGGGTATTGTCTGCAGCATGGCATTGAGCATTTCCAGGAACGAATCGATCTATGTGATCGCATTTTCAATTACGGCAGGAGTATTGGCGATGCTGCTGCTGATCTGGGGCAATGTCGGAAGAGAAGGGTGGGTGCGTCTCTTTAATAGAGAAAAGATCGTATGGATCAGCGAGGAGTTGAAAGCATTTTTCAGGATATTCGCTCCTTATGCAACCGTCTTGTTTGCCTATCAGAGTGTGCTTTATATCGAGAAATACCTGGCGTCCCTTCTTGAGGTCGGAACGATCGCAGGCCTTAATTATGCTTACCGGATCTCTCAGATTCCCTTATGGATTTTTGTCGCAGCTCTTACCACGTTCTCTTTTCCTTCCATATCCAAGTTGAAAGAAACGAATCAGCATGATGAACTAAAAAAGAGTGTGGTCAAGTTTCTGAAATTGACCCTGGTTATTATTCTGCCATTGACAATTATTATTGCAACCCTGCGGGTGCCGATTATCAGCATTCTCTTCCGAGGCGGGGAATTCGATACCAACTCGATTCATATCACCTCCGGCATTCTTGCCGGATATGCGCTGGCCATCATTGGACAAAGCATCTTCATGATCAGCATCCGCTTTTTTATGGCGATAAGACATATGACGATCCCGATGCTGATCGTCATTTTCTCCTCCGCGATGAATATTATAGCGGATTTCGTTCTTGTCCGGCATTTCGGTTCGGCGGGCCTGGGGTACGGTGCCGCCATCGGCAGCGTATGCAACGGGATTCTACTGATTGTTTTTCTGAACCGCAAATTGGAACTGGACATGATGAAGAAGATCCGTCCCTTCGGGAGAATCGTGCTGGCCAATCTTCCCATCGCCGTTCTTGCCATGGGATTTATCTGGTTATGGGAATGGGTGGACCTTCAGCACAAAACCTGGTTGAACCTGACATACGGAGTCGTGGTCTTTCTTGTTTGTGCACTGGCTTACCTGCTGAGCCTGCAGCACTTGAAAATATATGAAATAAAAAATAAAATGATAACTATAAAATAAGAAGCAGGAACAGACAGTTTACAGACAATATATAAGAAAAACAGTATTAAGAATATATATAAAAGCAAAATGAAAGAAGGCGAGCAAATGAAGGATACATTGATTATCATTCCCGCATACAACGAGAGTAAAAACATCGGTGCGGTTCTTGACAAAATTGCTTCACTGCATCTCGATACAGATGTGGTAGTGGTCAATGACGGTTCTCAAGACGATACGGCAGCGGTGGTCCAGGACAAAGGAATCGATGTGATCTCCCTGCCCTGCAATCTGGGTTATGGCGGAGCTTTGCAGACCGGATTCAAATATGCGACGTATAAAAAATATAAGAATGTGATTCAATTTGACGCGGACGGGCAGCATAACGCCGATGAGATTTCAAAAATCATGGACTGCCTGGAGAAAACCGGCGTCGATATCGCCATCGGCTCACGATTCATCGAAGGCGGGCATTTTGATACCGGTATCCTTAAAAAAGGCGGAATGGGATTTCTGAAATTCTTTATCCGCGTTCTTACCAAAAAGAAGGTCTCCGACCCGACATCCGGGTTCAAGGGACTGACTTATAAAATTTTTAGCTATTATGCCTATTCCGATTACTTTTCTTCGGATTATCCGGATGCCGATATTCTGATCCAGGTTCTCCGTGCGGGCTTCTCCTTCGGTGAAACACCGATTCACGTTATTGACCGGATTCAGGGTAAAAGCATGCATTCCGGATTAAAGCCGGTTTTTTACTTCATTAAGTTCATATTGAATATTTCAGTGATATTGCTTAGAGAAAAATTAACAGGAGGAAGCAAATTATGAGTGATATGGTAAGAATTGCTATATTGATATGCGGCGTTACTTTTGCAGGAATCATCATGTATCTTCTCATTGTCAGAAAGATGAACGAAAGGAATTCCGTCGTCTGGCTGATCGGCGCATTATCGATTCTCGGGTTATCGGCTGTACCGCAGATTGTGGACAAGCTTGCGGTCGCATTAGGCATTTTTTATCCGCCGACCTTGCTTTTCCTTGTATCCACCCTGGTTTTGCTTCTTTGTATCCTTTACTATTCCATACAGATTACCGCTTTGCAGGAAAAAATCAAAAAACTGGCACAGCAGGACGCGGTGAATAAGCTGATTCTGGATAAAAAGCTCGATGAGCTCGAAAAAATGGTTTTGAATGGGAAGAAGGAGGAGGGTAAGGATGAGGCTTCTTGAAAAGCCGCTTGGAACAAATAAGAAAAATTTAATTCTCAACATCCTTTTCAATATGGCCATCCTTCTTTTTGTATTTGGCATTGTTGCCGTGCAATATGGGATGGATCTGACATTATTAGAAAGCAAACTGTTGAATTTCATGTTTATGATTCCGGTTTTTCTGGCTGTTTACAGGTTCGGGATCGAATATGGGATTGCAATCAGTCTGGCGGCGATAATCTGTCATTTTGTTTTCCCGCTGAATGAATGGTCCAGTTCCTACCGCCTGCCCGCCCTGATGATTCTTGCCAGCCAGCTGCTGATGTTTGCAATCTGGTCGCTGCTTGTGATCAAAGTCAAGAAAAAGTTCGCGGCACTGGACGCTGAAATTCAGAAAAAGGACGGATTGATAAAAAAGGCAGATGACAAGAGCAACAGCGATATTCTGGAAGTACTCGTCAAAGTAATCGACGCCAAAGATGCTTATACCTACCAGCACTCGAAAAGAGTCGCCTATTACGCCAAGAGCCTTGCGATCAGTTCGGGGCTTTCCGAAGAGGCCGCGGACCGGATCTATATTGCAGGAATGCTTCATGATATCGGAAAAATAGGATTGAACGAGAATATATTGAACAAGAGCACCCTGTTGACCGAAAACGAAAAACTGGAAGCCGCAAGACACCCGATGATCGGAGCGCGAATCGCGGAAAATCTGAATTGCTTCAAAGATGTTATTCCAGGTATTTATTATCATCATGAAGTCTATAACGGATCTGGCCACCCGGAGGGGCTGAAAGGGGATGCGATTCCACTGGCTGCAAGAATTATCTCCATTGCGGACGCCTTTGATGCAATGACCTCGGATCGTTCCTACAGGGGCGGCATGCCGGTGGAGGACGCGGTCAAGCGGCTGATTGAAAATATTGGAAACCAGTTTGATCCTCACTTAATCGTCACATTCATTGATTTGCTGAAAAACAAAGCGATTTTCATTGAAGCGAAAAAAGCCTAGAATCATCAGATGGATCGGATCTTGGAACCATTGGACTGTCACATAAGAGGAGAGGGATATTGATGAAATTTCAAACCGATTACGAAAAGAATGATCTGAAAAGCATGGCCGAGTTAGGCGAGAGCAATTATGACAAGCATAATGACATTGCAAATATATCATTTTTGGAATGGCAGTACTTTGGCAATCCCGTAGGCAAAGCCATGGTCGTACTTGCCATCGAGGAGGAGTCTGGCGCGCTTACAGGCGAGATCGCTCAAATTCCGCTGAAATTCAACTGTTTCGGTAGGGAAATCACTGCAACCTGCCTTGTCAACTCCCTTATTAAAAAGGAACATCGGAACATCTCCCTTTTTTATCAGCTGCAGACCGAGTCCTTTGATTTATGCAAGAACAATGCATTTGCGTTTGCCGTTCCGAACCCCTTTTCATATCCTCTGTTCTCCCGGCTGTTTTCCTGCAAAACCGTCGCGCAGATTCCTCTGCTGCTGCTGCCGGTTCATCCAAAGGCGCTGGTCCAGGCCAAGATCAACCGGACCTTCGCAAAGATTGTCCCGAATCTTTCATATAAAGGCATGGCATTCCATGTTTCAGACAAGATTGAGGGGAAGCTTTTTTCGATGGACGAAATCAAGGCGTTTGATGTATTTTGGGAAAAAATCAAGAACAAATATCCGATTATGGGTGCCCGGACATCGGATTACATCACGTGGAGATATTTGAGCTGTCCAACGCGGGACTATGCTATTTTTATCGCCAAAGACGGTGCGGATATCCTGGGGTATTGCATTGTCGGAGAAAATGAGCTGGATGGGATCAAGACGGGATTCCTGCTGGATTTTCTGGTTCTTCCGGGTCGGAAAGACGCAGCGAAGGTGCTGCTCAAGCGCGGCATTGCATATTTATGCAAAGACGGAGCCGACCTGATCGGCGCATTGATGTTTTCACACTGCGAAGAATATCATTATTTGAAGCAGTACGGCTTTTTGAACTGTCCAGGCAAGTTTCTTCCACAGCCGTTTCCGTTCATTGTGAAAGAGAATGGCTCCACCATGGAGGAGCAGCTGAACGAACCGAAAAACTGGTTTTTAACCATGGGGGATTATGATGCGGTATAGGAGTCTTGTTCTATGGAGATAAAAAACAGGAAAAAGCGCATAAGGGAGCTTTTAGCCGGCGAAAAGCCCTGGCTGGACAAAAAGATCGCGATACTCTGCGGCTCCAGCCTGGGCGATTTGCCGGAGCTGATCGAGATTTTCCTGCTGGAGAATGAGATCCGGCCGGCATTTTTCATCGGAAATTATAACCGATATTATGACGAGGGCGTTTTCGGACAGGATCTGCAGGATTTTCACCCTGATATTGTCTATTTTCACACCACTCATCATAACATCGAGAATCTGCCGGTCATGAAAGACAGCCCTGCAGATGTTCTAAACAAACTGGAAAACGAAACCATGCGATGGCGGCAATTATGGGGCATATGCAGAGAGCGGCTTTCCTGCGTGGTGATCCAGAACAATTTCGACGAACCTGCGTATCGGGTCATGGGCAACCTGGAAAGTGTCGATCCACGGGGGTATCTGCATTTCATTCATGCTTTGAATTCGAACATGGCAAAGTATGCAAACGGCAATCCATATTTCTATATTCAAGATATCCATTATCTTTCCGCACAGCAAGGATTGTTCAAATGGCATGACATAAAATATATGCATTTATATAAATACGCTGTCAGTGCGGAATGCATGCCGGTACTGGCGAAAAATTTCGCCGGCATGGTCTCGTCGCTCTATGGCAGACGAAAAAAGTGCATCGTTCTTGATTTGGATAATACCTTGTGGGGGGGCCTTATCGGAGAAGTCGGCGCAGAAGGCCTCCTGATTGGAATG
>CAZJXH010000188.1:0-7593 GCA_964549475.1 uncultured Oscillospiraceae bacterium | reverse complement strand
TGGTTGTCCTGCCGACGACAACCGCCTGGGCATCCGGCGCTTCAATGTTTCCGACCCGCTCCAGAGAAAGCGGGACTTGAATCTGACATAAGTAGTTTCATTTGAAATAAGCTGCCGTATCCGGATTGGGATCGACATGAATATTGATTTCCACTTTACCGGATTTCCCGACCAGCTCGGAAATGGGCAGGGATTTGCCGTCCAGCAGATAGTCGATTTTAAACAAGAAGGGCGGGTTGATGTTTTCCAGCGTTCCCTGGTAATAAAATCCTTGATCCGAAGCGGGCAGCGACCAGGTGATTTTATTTCCATCCACTTTCGGAGTCAGGTCAAGCGAAAGGCTTTTCACTTCTTTATAAGGACCATAGTCGATATAATCCCCGGCGGTCGGAGTCTGCATGAAATTGACCACGGAGATCTTATCCACTCCGCCATCGGGTTTCAGGGTGAAATAAACCGTCTCGTCTTTTGTGACGGCTTTTGCATCCAAAGAGACCACAGCGGTTTGACTGGAATCCGCCAGCTTTTCTATGGATATCGCATGATTTGTTCCTGTCATATTTTGAATGGACATCCCGGCGAGGTTTTGAAAGCTCAAGGAGACGGTACTGACCAATACCAGGAATAGGATCAGAATCCGACGGCTTGTTTTGCTTCTGGACGGATGGCTGCTGTTACTATTTTTCATAGGGTTCTCCTTCTTCCTATCGGGAAAATTCTTTTACGAATTTTCATTTTCTTTCGTTGCTGTTTATCGGCGGCCCGTTGATTTTGCCAATAAGAATGCGAGACCTTCAATGCTTTTTTTGATTGCGGATATCTCTAGTTCCCAATGTTGTATATAGAATTACCCGATCGAACAATACCAGCAGACTTGGTAGGACAAAAAGCACCATGATTCCCGAAAGGGCTGCTCCGCGTCCAAGCAGAATTCCGATCGCACTCACAGACGGGATTGTGGACAGTAAACCTTCAGCAAAGCCTGCCACCGTAAGAATCAGAGCCGAAACTGTAATGGAAACACCTGCGGTGGAAATGGCAGACATGGCGGCTTCTTTCGGCGGCTGCAAATGACGGAAATCGAGATATCGGTTCGATAATAGTATGGCATAATCAATGGTGGCGCCTAACTGAAGCGAGCTGATGATAAGATATCCGATATAGACAAGGCTGGTGCCCTGGAAATAGGGGATACCCATATTAATCCAGATAGAGGATTGAATGACTGCGACCAGCAGGATCGGCAGTGAAATCGAGCGGAAGGAGAAAAGAATAATCAACAGCACAGCCAGAACAGAGAGGAGCATGACCTGTCTGCTGTCCTGTTCGACGCTTTCCTTGATGTCTGCGATGCTTGATGATTTTCCGGCAAGATACCACTGATCCGGATAATATTCCTGAACAGCGGTCTTGATAGATGCCACCGCTTCGAAACTTTCCTGGCTTTCGCCTTCCGCATTCAACAGGATGAGAATTCGACTGTATTTTTTGGATAAAAAGGAATCTTTCAACTGTTGTGGCAAAAATTCCCGGGGAATCTGAGGATCGGTGAAGGTGACAAGCGCCTGAACGTCTTTGATATTCGGATCTGCCTTTAGCCGTGCAACCAGTGCGATCTCGGATGGAATATCATTATTTGGAACGAGTAGGATCGAAGGATTGTAAATACCGAATCGGTTCTGGATCTTTTGCCTTTGCAGGGCGCTCTCGCCTTGCTCGGAGCTTGCCGAGGTATCGCCGTACAAGTAGGTGTTGTGCTGCTGTGCCAGGAAAAACGGTATAAGAAGAATGATACCGGCAATGAGAATCACATAGCGAAAATGGATGGTAAAATGACTGAGTTTCTTATAGGATGGGACAAAAGGCTTGTGCCGCGTTTTGTCGATGATATTCCTGAAAAAATAGAGGATGACGGGCATGATGAAAATAACGGATAAAAAGCTGAATACGATTCCTTTTGCAAGGACAAATCCCATATCCGAACCGATCCGGTACTGCATGAAAATAAGCGCCAGAAATCCGGCAATGGTCGTCAGCGCACTTGCGGAAATAGCGGTCAGCGATTGTTTTGTCGCTTCTTTCATCGCAGGGATAGCCTCCATCCCGTTGTCTCTTTCCTCGATATACCGATGGAACAGAAAAATCGAATAATCCAGTGAAATCGCAAGCTGAAGAACCGCAGTCATCGAATGGGTGATGAAGGAAACCTGGTCGAAAATAAAGTTCGAACCCAGATTAATCAGAATGGAAATACCAATGACAATCAGATAGATGAAAGGTTCGATCCATGATGTAGCGGCGAGCATCAGAATGAGAATACAAATAGGGAACACAACAATGGCAATAGTGAAAATTTCTTTTGAGACAGCGGACTGCATCTGATTGGAGTCCTCTGCCGTGCCGGCAAGGACGGCCTGGCCTCCCAATTCTTCTTTAATCTGCTTTATTGCTTCACCGGTCACCAGGCTATAATCATTCTCGTTGAATTCGATCTGGTATAATGCGGCAGAATCTTTATAATACGAAGCGCAATACACTTCAGGAATGGTTTCTTCCGGTACTGTAATGTCAACCAGGTCATCAAGCCAGACAACGCGCCTGACTCCATCGATATGTCCTATTCTGGATTTGATGGCTACCGCTTCTTCTATCGTGACATTCTCCACCATGACTTCCGCCATGCCAGGATACCCGAATTCGTCCTTCAGCAGATGAATGGTCCTCTGTGTCATGGAATCTTCTGGAAGATATTGGGCCAAATCATAATTCACCGTTACCATCTGCATAGTAAAAACACTTCCAATCAGAGCGATTGTGACGATGATTAGAAGAAACCATCTATTTTTTATTAAAAATCCAGTGATCTTTTTCATTGAAACATTCCTCGCATTCTTGGATAAAAGCGTCTGCTGCTTCCTTGCAATGAAAAATACCCTTGTTCTTTAGTAAAAACCTCCCAGAATGATCATTAGAAATTCACCTGCCAGTTTCTCCAACTTTTTCTTATCATCTCCGGATTTCCTGAAAATATGGAGTATCCCTTCAATCAGTGCGACAGAGACGGTCTCGGCAAGTGTGGGGTCGAATTTTTTTATGGATGGATTCAATTGTATCTCCGTGACAATACGATTCCGTACAAGCTCGATCAGGCTGCCTTTGATGTTCTGATATTTTGACCCGGTGCTTCCGTCCATCAGGATGAGAAACTGGATTCGGTTCTTGAGAAAAACCTGAGAGATATCATGTGTGATTTGGGTGATGCTTTGCGCGGATAATGGATTGTTATCCGGTACTTCCATGAGAATCAGCTGTTGCAATTGTTCTACGGTCTCCTGCAAAAGCAGGTCATACAGGTCTTCCTTGCTGGAAAAATACGAATAGATATTTCCAACGGTGATTCCCGCCTGCAATGCAATATTCCTCATGGAGGACTGGGTATATCCGGCCACGAGAAATTCTTCCAGCGCGGCGTCCATGATTTTATTCTTGATCAGATCTTTCTGCGTTTGCATCATTTTCCTCCTGCCTGTCGAGCATTCGATGACTGAGATCCGTTTAATAATAAACGGATGTTTACTAATATGATTATAGTATAGAGCGACTGGGGAAATCTGTAAATAGTGAACAGGTGTTTATTAATAAAAATTCATGAATTGTTCAAAATTCAATCAAAAAAGCATCCGAGACTTTTCACAGTCAGGAATGCTTTCGAATCATCGGGCAGGACCGGCAGGCATCTTTTTTATTTTATATAAATTTCTCGCCGGTCAATCACGCGCTTCGCTTTCCCTTCACTTCGAGGAATGGATCGTGGCTCGACCAGCTTGATCCTGGCGCCGATCCCGATGGCGGATTCGATTTCGTGTTTCAATTTATTCTCAATCCGCTCGATATCCTTGATGGAATCGGAAAAAATCTGATTCGTCATTTCAATCTGGATCTCCATGCAGTCAAGATTGTTGATCCGGTCGATATAAATCAGATAATGCGGCTCCACCTCGCCAAAAGACAGAAGGACCGACTCGATCTGGGACGGGAACACGTTGACCCCGCGAATGATCAGCATATCATCCGATCTTCCCATGATTTTATCCATGCGGACAAGAGTTCTTCCGCATTCGCAGGGTTCGTACATCAATTTGGTCAGATCCCTGGTGCGATACCGGATAAGCGGCAGCGCTTCCTTGGTGATACAGGTGAAAACCAGTTCGCCGACGCTTCCTTCCGGCAAGACCTCGCCGGTATCCGGATTGATGATTTCGGGGAAGAAATTATCTTCCTGTATATGCAATCCGCAATTGTATTCACAATTCATCGAGACTCCGGGGCCCATGGTCTCGGACAGCCCGTAGATATCATATGCCTTCAGTCCCAGCTTTTCTTCGATCTGTTTCCGCATTTCTTCGGTCCAGGGTTCGGCGCCGAAAATTCCGACACGGAGATTCAGCATGTCTTTCGTAATGCCCATCTGGGACATTTCGTCAGCCAGATGAAGGGCATAGGAAGGGGTGCAGGCCAGTACGGTGGATTGAAAATCCACAAGCAATTCAATCTGACGCTTGGAATTTCCGCCTGAAACCGGGATGGTGGAGGCTCCGACCCGCTCGGCTCCGTAATGGAGCCCCAGGCCTCCGGTAAACAATCCATATCCGTAAGCGACATGGATCAGGTCCTTGTTCGTGACTCCTGCGTTTGTCAGGCATCTTGCCACGCATTCCGTCCACATTTCAATATCATTCTTTGTGTATCCGACAACCGTCTGTTTTCCTGTTGTTCCGGAAGAGGCATGAATACGGACTACCTGGTCCATGGGAACAGCAAAGGTGTTGAATGGATAATTCGAGCGCAAGTCCGTTTTAAGGGTAAAAGGAAGCTTGCTTATATCATCGATGGACTTTATGTCATCCGGGGTGATTCCTTTTTGATTCATCTTTTCTGCATAATACGGTACGTTCGCATAAACGCGCCGTATCATGTCGCGAAGCCTTTCGCTCTGCAGTCCGCGAAGCTCCTCTCTCGACATGGTCTCTCTTTCTTTGTTCCAGTACATTGTCCAACCCTCCAAAAATCTTACTCACAATGCTTATGATAAATTTTATTAATTATAAACAATATTATAAATTTAATCAATTATTGTATATATTGCGGTAACTGTCAAATCATTTTTGATAATATCAAATGTCTTATCCCATCCAGTAAATGTGTAACCAGTTCGTAACGGGTCGGTTGGAGCGGTCGCCGATCCTTCGAAATGAATACTCTGCGTGTCCAGAATACTGCCGTCCCAGTCCTTGAAAACAACGGAATAGCTATTGACTGAATATATTGCGGTTACAGTTCGATTTCCGGTGATTTTGTCAAATGCAGCATTCCAACCACGGAAAGTATAGCCTGCACGAATTGGAGATGCGGGAGCAGTTGCCGATTCATTATAATCTACTGTTTGTTTTTTCAGCGTTTTCCCATTCCAGTCTTTAAATCGAATAGTATATTGATTAATCCTGTATTGTGCGGTTGCAACAAGATCGTCTTCAATATGATTCAAACTGACATCCCATCCAGCGAATGTATAACCGGTCCGCTCTGGAACCGCTGGAGCGGTTGCTGGTTTATCATATTCGACCCTTTGCAAGTCAAGAACATCTCCATTCCAATTTTTAAATGATACAGTATAAGAATTAATTGTATATATAGCGGTCACGGTTAAATCATTCCTGATGGAATTGAATTCGGTATCCCATCCATTGAATGTATAGCCAGGCCGGAGCGGGTCGGCCGGAGCGGTTGCTGATCCTTCATAATTGATACTTTGTGTGGCAAGGGTGCTGCCATCCCAGTTTTTGAATGTCACAGTGGAATAATGGGAAGGAATGGTGTTTTTAATAATATAAACAGACTCATTTTTAAAAACAATCTTGCCAAGCGACTGCAATTTTTCTTCATTGATATCAGGGAATTTCGTCTTTTCCAGTATGCCTACTACAATATATTCCACTTCATACTTTTCAAACAGTGCTTTGACCGCGTCATCCTCTACAAACTCATACATGGCCTTGACATCCATCTGGCGCGGTTTGACAACCTGGTTGAATCCATCGCTTACTTCTTTGCTTGTCCGCCACAGCCATTCATGCGTCTGCCAGCCCATTAGCGTTGGAAGCCCGGTATACGCGGAAATCTGGTCGTATTCCGTATAGCTGTCGCCGTATGATTCCAGCATGACAGGCTGTC
Organism: uncultured Oscillospiraceae bacterium; assembly: GCA_964549475.1. Lineage (GTDB taxonomy): Bacteria > Bacillota > Clostridia > Saccharofermentanales > UBA5734 > JBBQKF01. Next base: position 1,362 of record CAZJXH010000188.1, on the reverse strand, counting down.
CGTTGATATTTGCATTGACCCATTGAACCGTTTCGAGAATGTCTTTGTCATTCAATCCGATGATCCCATCCAGCCCCTGGTAATTCTCGATTTTGAAATCACCCAGCCACTGTTTGGTTGCAACGAATGGATAGTAGGCGGGGAGGAGCATCGACAGAATCAGGAGGATGGACACAAAAGACCACCGGCGGTCCACTTTGGACTTCCTGCCGCTTGTCATTGCAATCCGTGCGATTGCATACCCGAACACCAGGGAAAGCATGACAAAAGCCTGATAAGTGAATTTGAACATGGTATTGGCCCTTTTATAATCTCCGCTGTAAATATCAACGACATAGACAACCTCCGGAAGAAAAACAAAAATCAACCCGCAGATGAAAAGTCCGCAGACAAACAGATCGATTGGATTCATTCCAGCCAGGAACCGGGATACTCTTCCCCGGGAGCGCACAGCAGCGGCATTGATGTCATTTTTCTCCACTGCTCTTCTGCGAATGATGAAAACAATAAAGAGGGTTCCGACAAAAAGATGCGTGCCCCACATGATCAGCAATTGAAAGAGCGGAGTATGGTTGATGGACAGCGCCAGGGATTTTGCCATCGGCTCGAAATTGGCGTTAAACGGCAAGGTGACAAGGTGGCTTAAAAAAAACAGCAGGGAAATCTGAGCGCCGGTAATCGTGAAAGAATCTCCGACCAGAAAAAGAAGTGCGAAGCAGACTGCCGCCGCCGCTGCGAATCCCAGAAGCGCCAGATAAGGGTTTGACAGAAATAAAAACGGAATGAAGATCACGATGACCTGGAATAAAAACACCGGAACCGTCTCCCATGTTCCCAGCTTCCCGTATCCGCGAAGATTCACGATCAGCAGGGCCATTGATATCACTACCATATAAATAGCGAAATCCCAGAAGTTGCACATCATAAAGATCCCGAGAAGCAGGCTGCAAAGTAAAAATACCGGTTGCTGCAAAGTCTCTTTTAAAAGAGTCCGGGAAGCGGAAAACTCTTTTTTGAACCAATACTTTTCGTCGTTCTGAATCAGCAGCGTCTCGGTTCGCCAAAAGTTTCTGGCGGCAGACATCCGCTTTGAGGACTGGAGGAAAACCACCAGGAGGGCGATAAATAAAAGGACAAAGGTCAGATTGATCAGATGGGCATGCAGATCCGCGACAAGAAACGAGTAATACGGAAATTCATGGATGGTTTTGTCATGAGTGGCGGGATTATAACCGATAAACGGGGGGGAAATGGCAACCCAGAAGTCTGTTAAGTTGATTACCTGCGCATCGGAATCGCCGGCGACGACAGCAGCCGCAGGAAGAAGCTTCCACAACCACCCTTTGTCGTCAAGCCATTACC
>CAZJXH010000187.1:0-7603 GCA_964549475.1 uncultured Oscillospiraceae bacterium | reverse complement strand
GGTTCCTACCTCGGTCGACCAGATCACCATTAACGCAACCACCCTGAACAGCAATGCTTCGATCGCAGGACTGGGTGTCAAACCGGTTAACGTCGGCAGTGACAATCATTTTACCGTCTCCTGCACGCCATCCAACGGGGTGACAAGAGTTTATACCATTCAAGTGACAAGGACGCCTCCGGAAAATTCTTCCAACAATCTGCTTTCTTCTTTGTCGATTTCCGGATCCGGCGGGATCGACCTTTCGCCGGCTTTTGTACCGGGGCAGACAGGCCCTTTCAGTGCGAATGTCGCGGATACCATATCGGAAGTCACAGTAGCTGCTGCCACGCAAAACGAGAATGCAGCAATCGCCGCCGCGGATATTGGCGCAAGACCTCTGGCTTACGGACAAAATACGCTTATGGTGAATGTCACGGCACAAAATGGAGCTCTTCGCACCTATACTATTCATATTAACCGTGCCATCCCAAAGGCTGCCAGCAATACCTTCCTGCTGTCGGGCGGAATCATCAGCGGGGTTCCGATTGCTACAACAGTAAGCGCCTTTAAAGCAGGAATGAATTCGTCGGTCACTACATTGAAATTATTCACCGCATCCGGTGCGGAATGCCCGGACTCGGCTCTTGTAGGGACGGGAATGATTATGCGGGTTTATTTCGGTTCAACCCTTATGGAGGAGCACACGATAAAAATCTATGGAGATGCAAATGGAGACGGCAAGATCAATTCGACGGATTATGCAGCACTTAGAATACATATTCTTAAATTAAAGCTTTTGAATGGTAAAGCACTAGAAGCGAGTGACCTCAATGGGGATGGAAAGGTAAATTCAACAGATTATGCCATTATGAGAATTCATATTTTAAAGCTTAAAGAGATCAGTCAAAAATGATGAAGTGTGAGGAATATAAATTGAAAGATACAGTAAAAAACAGACAAGAAAATTACATACAATTCAATGTGAAAAGCAACAAATATTTACTCCGAAAAAAAATAATTCAAAAACTATTTGTACGGATTTTTATGGCTTTATTAATTAGTTGCAGTTTTATTTATCCTGTCATGGCAGAAGGAAGCAGTGCGAAAGTTTTCCTTTCACTAAGCAAGGATACTTTGAATATTGGAAAAACATTCACATTAACTTTAAAAGCAACTCCGAATAGCAATATTCCCATTGATAGTTTTGAGGCAATTATTCAATACGATTCAAGTAAGTTTGAATTAATTACCGAGGGCGGTTCTCCGAAAATCACGAAACCTTCCGGAGTCCCGTCTTCTTTTTTAATGGACGTATCGGTTACCGGATCCCAAATCAACATTAATTGCAATGATAATTCGACTGCTCGAAATTCTCCGATTAAAACAAATGGAGAAACATCTTTAATTTCATTTACTTTCAAAGTAAAAGACAAAGCCGCTCTTGGGCAAGCTTCATTTTCAATCATTGGCGATTGTGTAATCAATCGGTTAGTAGATTATTCACCAATTTCAATTCCAGTAGAAATTGTTTCCCCAAAGGTCTGCACCGTTGCAGCCCGCCTGGACACCAATACGAACCTGTCGGAAATCAAGACCGACATCGGAACCTTGAACCCGGCGTTTTCCAAAGGAGTGACCAATTATTCACTGGAAGTGCCGACAGAGTGCACTGCAATCAATGTGACGGCGAAAGCGGAATCCGCCTTATCAAAAGCAGTCGTTGCCGGAGGCAAGACCCTCGCCTATGGAAGCAACAAAGTCACCGTTACTGTAACTGCGCAGGATCCGGATGCGACAAAAGTCTATACCATTACGGTCAACCGCCCATCTCCCCCTGTCAGTTCGATGGAGGAAAGCTCTATCTCGGAAATCTCGGAATCCTCCGAAGAATCCTCCAGTGAAGAAAGCACGGACTCCTCTTCTGTGACGGATTCCTCTTCTTTGCCGACAGACCCGACCGCAACCGCTCTGCAGTTCTGGAAACTCATCGCGTATCTTTTCATTGGACTTTTTGTTGCAACCGCGGGTGTCCTGGGGTGGTTTGTTTATGACAAAGTAGGCAGAAAAGGCAAAAATGGAGAAACGGTTGAAATAAAACGAATTAAATAGAAACTTCGAGGAGAACCGCCGCCAATGAGAAACAAGCAAAAAATCTTAAGATGGCTTGCAAAACACGGAGACCATGTGATTTTAAGGCTTGCCGCCCACTATTACGAAGTGCTGGCCTATCTTTTTTTCGGGGTTCTCACTACCCTGGTGAATCTGGTGGTTTTCACCATCCTCGAAACCCTTCTGGGTCAAAACAACTGGTACTTTTCCAATCTGCCGGCGATCCTGCTTGCGATTCTGTTCGCCTATCTGACGAATCGCTCGTTTGTTTTTGATTCCACCGGCGGATTCTGGCAGGAGATGTACAAGTTTTTCAGCGCCCGCATCCTTACCTCCCTCGTATTTGAATATGCTCTGGGTTATCTGCTATTCAACATCCTGCATCTCACCGCCAGGCTGGACCTGTATTTTTTCACCCTGTCCTGGTTCAAAATCATTACAACCATCGGCGTACTGGTCGCAAATTATATTGCAAGCAAGATCTTTGTCTTTAAGCAGGACAAAGAAATTAAAAAAGATAAAAACCAGTAAAATATCGAAAAAAGTTTATAATTCTGCTAAAAAATGCAAAAAGGGCACAGATTCAATCCAATCAATGCCGTTATTTATTTGATTCCCTCGTGCATTTTTAAAAATTTCTGCTACACTATTGTTAGCATGACAAACATGGTAAGGAAGGAAACCCTTTGGATTACGGCGAGGCAAGAAATTATCTGACCATAACACAGCAATTCGGGAGCAGGCTCGGGCTTGACCGGATGAACCGGCTGATGGAACTTCTGGGCAATCCGGGAGAGAATATCGATTATTTTCACATTGCCGGCACAAACGGCAAGGGATCGGTCACCATGATGACAGCGAATTCCCTGGCTGCCGGCGGACACCGCGTCGGTGTTTACACATCCCCCTTTGTTGAGCGATTCGAAGAACGAATCCGTATCATCGACGGCAAGGCGGGCCTTTTGCGTTTTTCCGGAGACGAGACCCACGGAGAAATTTCCGGGGAGGACTTTGCGATGCATTTCACCCGGATCAAAACCTGTGTGGATCAGATGCTGGAATCCGGCATGGAACATCCAACGGAATTCGAACTGATCACCGCTCTGGCCTTTCTCCACTTTGATCAAATGAAATGTGACACCGTCGTGATGGAAACCGGACTTGGCGGACGGCTTGATTCAACCAACTGGGTCGCCCATCCTAGAAAATGCATGATCACTGCGATTGGATATGATCATATGGACCGCCTGGGCGATACCATCGAAGCGATCACATCGGAAAAAGCAGGAATCATCAAATCCGGCGCGGAAGTGGTTCTATATGACCCGAACGATTACACTTCGGCTTCGGAGGCTCGGATCATCCTTTCCATCATTCGAGGACAATGCGATGCAAAAAAAGCGAAGAGCCTGACAATTGTGAGCTCGGATCGGATTTGCATGCAATCCTATACCGTCGAAGGACAGGTTTTCTCCTATCTTGGCAACCGGATCGAAATGTCCCTCCTTGGCATATACCAGCCGATGAACGCCGCAGTCGCCATCGAAAGCTGCCGTGATTTTGTGGACATGGAATCGATCCAGACCGGAATCCGACTGACAAGATGGCCTGCCCGCATGGAGCGGATTAAAAAGGAGCACCCTCCTGCTTTTTTGGACGGAGGGCACAATCTGCAAGGAGCGGTCGCGCTCCGCGACACGCTGGATCAATTGCAGGCCGGACGGAAAATCGTATTTCTTTGCGGTGTGATGCGGGATAAAGAGTACGAGAAGATGCTGACTGTTCTGCTGTCCTCCGATCAATATCGGGTGGAAGCTGTTTTTTGTACGAAGCCAAACAACCCGCGAGCCCTTTCTGCGTCAATTTTAGCAAAATCCATATCAGAAATCTTGGACAATTTGCCTCAAAGCAGTTATAATAGATTCGCTACGGTTATTTTTGACGACAAAGTATCTTTCATGACAGACAGAGCGTTCGAATCAGCAATCAAGAAGGACGCGACATTTGTTGCTTTTGGCTCGCTCTATATGGCAGGAGAGATTCGTGAAAAGGTTCGACGTGATTGGAATTAGGAGGCGTTGCAATGGATTGGCTGAATGAGATTGATGAATTCCCTGCCTTTGAAATGAAGGACAGTGGTCTTGATATTTCAGCAAAAGAAGCAAACCAGGCGGTTTCTAAATATGAGAAGGCACTAAAAAACGCACAGAATGACAGTCTGGATATTGCGATCATCGAACTGCGCAAACTGGTTGTCCTCTATCCCGAAATGGGACAGGCGGCGATTCTGCTTGGCTGCTGTCAAATGCAGGAAGGCCAGCCTCACGACGCATTGAAGAATTTCCGAAAAGCCAGTCTTACCGACCTGCCTGTGGCATTTACGGCAAAATTGGACGCTTATATCAAGCTTGCTCAGAACGAGATCGAGATTCAGCTGACGAATCCGGATTATAAAGCCAACAGGCCGAAATATCCGATCGAGTCCGCCCCGGAGATTATCAGCGCGGCCTCCAGCAATTGGAAGAAGATGAAAGTGGCTTCGGAACGGGAGAGAAGAGAGATCATGCAGAATTCTTCCGCCCCGCAGGTGAAAGAAACTTTCGTAAACGACCGGATGCGGATCAACTGGGTCAAAGTCGGGATCGTTGCGATTTGTGCCGCTCTTGTGCTGGGGATCGGTGCTCTGCTTTATATTTACGTTCCTAAAGTGATCGACAACATCCGGAATTCCGAAGGGAGGACCGAAACGAAACTGGACTGGCTTCTGGAAAGATTAAATGAACAGAGCGAAAAAAATCCGGACATCGGACAAATCCTGAAGGAATATGACGGCAAGTTCTATCCGACCATCGCGCCATCCCAGCCGACAAGCTCCCAGACACAGAGCGAAACATCCTCCGCACCGGCCGCCACGCCGACAAACCCGCCGGTCGAACCCAACAAGATCATTCTGGCAGCGGAAGCGATCACCCAGGCAGGACAAATCGGACAGACCGATCCCAAGCGGGTCATGGAGCTGATTACACAGGCGACGGCCAATCTGCAGGGCTTTGACGAGAATGCGACAGCATCGGGACTTTCGATGAATGCCGGAGAGATCATGGCAAAGGCCGCTCTTTTAGTTAAAAATGTCGTGAATCCTGCGTGCTATCCTTATTACAGGGACGCGAAAAACAAGCTGGAAGCGAAATCCTATCAGGAAGCAGTGGATCTTTTCCTGAAAGCCTATGATATCAACCCCAATTACCTCGACGGCGGGAATGCATACAATCTGGGGAAATCCTATGCCGCGCTGGGACAGGTCGCCAACGCCAACAAGTACTTCCAATATGTTGTCGACACCTTTCCAAACACAGAAGTTGCCGGATGGGCCAATGCAAGAATCAAGCCGGCCGGTACGGTCAGCGAATAAATTCTCTTTAAGGGAAGCCTGATTCCGAAAACCCACACAGGGAGGAAAAATACGAATGAATTATATCAGCACAAGAGGCGAAGACAATGGCTATGACTCTGCCATGGCAATCAAACAAGGGATCGCACCGGACGGGGGGCTCCTTGTTCCCCGGCGGATTCCAGTCATCACACCGGAATCCATCAAGGAAATGGCAGGCATGACTTATCAGCAGATTGCTGTCGAGGTTCTTTCCGAGCTGCTTGATGATTTTTCCAGGCAGGAACTTCAGGAATACATTGATCTGGCCTATTCAGAAGATAAATTCGGCGAATCTCCGGCGCCTCTTGTTCAGTTGAACAAATACAACGACAGGGAATTCCTTCTGGAATTATCGCACGGTCCTACTTCCGCTTTCAAGGACATGGCGCTTCAGTTGCTTCCTTATCTGATGACCGCGGCAATAAAGAAAACAGGCGAGAAGGCTACAATCTGTATTCTGACAGCCACATCAGGGGACACAGGGAAGGCGGCGCTGGAAGGATTCAAAGACATCGACGGAACGAAAGTGATTGTCTTCTACCCGTCAAAGGGTGTCAGTGATATCCAGAAACTCCAAATGACAACCCAGGAGGGCGCCAATTTGTCCGTTGTCGCGGTGGACGGCAGTTTTGACGATGCGCAAAGCGGGGTCAAATCCATTTTTGCCGACAAAGAACTGGAACAAGCACTGAAAGAGCAGGGGATGATTCTTTCCTCTGCGAATTCCATCAATTGGGGAAGACTGGCTCCCCAGATTGTGTATTATTTTTCCTCGTATGCGGCACTCCTTTCAAGAGAAAAAATCATCCCGGGAGAAAAGATCAACATCGTTGTTCCAACCGGGAATTTCGGGAACATCCTTTCCGCATGGTATGCGATGAAAATGGGACTTCCCGTCAATAAGCTGATCTGCGCGTCCAACCGGAACAAGATCTTGTCCGACTTTTTACGGACCGGAACCTATGACCGGAACCGCGATTTTTATATGACCAATACGCCGTCGATGGATATTCTGATATCCAGCAATCTGGAACGGCTGCTTTTTGAAGTGACGGACCGGGATTCGGCCAAGGTAGCCGGATGGATGGGGGAATTGAAGTCCAAGGGCAGCTATACCGTGGATCCGGTGACATTGAAGAAGCTGCAGGAGGTTTTTGTCGGCGGTTTTGCAGACGAAGTCGGCATCATCAAGACCATCCGGGATCTTTATGACCGATGCGACAATTGTGTCGACACCCATACTGCGGTCGGATTCAATGTGTATGAACGATATTATGCTCGTTCAGGAGACGAAAGCAAAACCGTATTTGTTTCGACCGCAAGTCCCTACAAGTTTCCGGCAGCTGTCTGCAATGCGATTTTCGGAAACGGTTACAGCAAAGGACGGAGCGAAGAGGTGATGCTGAGGGAATTATCCGCAGAAATCGGCATCGAAATTCCATTCGGCCTTAATGGCATCAGCAAACGACCGGTCCTGCACAGCATTGTGATCCCCAAAACGAAAATGCAGGAGACTGTTCTGGAGATCCTGGCAAAAGAAAACTGACGACGCTTCTATTCCAATAAAAAGAGAGCGCAGCTTGTGTTTATTCGATTCATTCACAAAGGCTCTCTTTTATTTTTATTTGAACGAAAATGATGGATATTAATGGATAATAATAGATGAAAGAATGGTAATCAATATGGAACAAATCAATAAGAATGAAATTGCACGAAGAAAAACCTTTGCGATTATTTCTCATCCGGATGCAGGAAAAACCACCATGACGGAAAAGCTTCTTTTATATGGAGGCGCGATTCATCTCGCTGGAACCGTCAAGGGAAGAAAAGCAACGAAACACGCCACATCGGACTGGATGGAAATCGAGAAGCAGCGTGGAATCTCGGTTACGTCCTCCGTGATGCAGTTTGACTATGACGGATACTGTATCAATATTCTGGACACTCCCGGACATCAGGATTTATCGGAAAATACCTACCGGCCCATCTGTGCAGCGGATTCCGCGGTCATGCTGATCGACTGGGCAAAGGTAGTTGAAGCGCAGACCAACAACCTTTTCGCAGTATGCGGCAAGAGAG
>CAZJXH010000186.1:0-7604 GCA_964549475.1 uncultured Oscillospiraceae bacterium | reverse complement strand
GAGGAGGGGGGGAGTGATTACGTCGTGGATTCAACCTTTGTGACGGTCACCGTGGAGATTCCGGTTATTCTGCGCCCCGACGAATTCACCGCAGAGCGGATTTTCGGCGTTTGCGGATCCGTATCCGGAATCGGAAGCGCGATGCAGCAGATCGGATCCTATGAAACCGCGCTGAATCAAAACACCCGGGGCACACCTATGTCTCCGGGCATGAAATACAGGCATTACGCGCCAAAGGCAAGGGTTGTCCTGACAGATGCGCCAACCCTTTCGCAGCGAATCCAGATCATGAGGGAACTGCTGCAAAAAGGCATTTCCGAAGGTAAAAAAATCGGAGTTTTTGGCTGTGAGGAAATGATCACCGCTGCGAAAGATGCAATTCTTCCGGTAAAGGATTCCATCGCTGTGGAACGACTGCACACCCATTCCTATGGCCTTTCAGGCGATATCAAAGCCGCATCGTCGAGACTGTTTTTCGCATTGCGTGAAATGGACGAAGCCGGAGTTGACATCGTTATCGCAGAAGCATTGCCGATCAAAGGAATCGGAGTCGCCTATATGAACCGCCTTCTGAAGTCCGCTGGCATAAGCAGCAAAGAAAAAGAATAAAAAATACAAATCAAGGAAAAATGATATAGACTGCAAGCCTGGGACACAGGATGAAGATTGCAAATCAAGGGAAGATAATATAGACTGCAAGTCTAGGACACGGGATGAAGATTGCAAATCAAGGAAAAATGATATAGACTGCAAGCCCAGGACACGGGATAGAGATTGCAGATCAAGGAAAAATGATATAGACTGCAAGCCTGGGACACAGGATAGAGATTGATAATCTAGAAAAGGTGATATTATATAGATAAGGAAAAGCGAAGGAAAAGAGGGGAGAGACGCGGATCGATGAACATCTTGTTTGTTTGTACGGGGAATACATGCCGCAGCCCGATGGCGCAGGCTTATTTCAATTTCAGAATCGAGAAATGCAGCAATCCGTCCTGTTCTGATTCCGCAGGAATTGCGGCATTTACCGGTCAGCCGGTTTCCATCGAAGCATTGGAGACGATGAAAGAGCTCTATGGCATTGATCTGTCGGAGCACCGCTCCAAACCAGTCACTGCGGCATTGATGGAACAGGCAGATCTTGTTCTGGCTATGACAAAAGTTCATGAAAGAATCCTGCTGGAGGCCTTTCCTGCTTGTTCGGACAAGATTTTCACATTGCCGGAATATGCCGGAGGTCTTTTAACAGAAAAAACACAGGACGTGTCACATCCTGAAATTCAAGATCCGTATGGCCGAGGAATGTCCGCATACAAAGCAGCGGTGAAAAATATCACCGATCTTGTTGACAAGGTCATTGAACATATTTGTGAAATGAATTGACAGTATTTCCTTCCAGAACCTTTGGCCGGACTAGATCATTTCGGGATGCTCCAGATATTTCAAAAATCGATCGAGGGATCTGGCTAAATAATAGCCATCGCAGATCCTCTCATCAACTGTTAAATTCAAATTGACAATTTTGCGGATTTCGATGACGCCCTCCTTTGACACAACGGGCTTCAGCATCGGTTTACCGATCGCCAGAAAAAACGAGGTGGTCCCCAGCTCGTAGAGGTGGTGAAACGGCGCATCCACGCCGATGCTGCCCAGGTTGGAAATGAACACCGAGCAGTAAAAAGGCAGTTCATTCCGGATAAACGCGGGGACGCATCCATGAAAATCCAACCATCGGACAATCGCAAAAGTAAATTGCATCAGCGGCCTCGGAAGACCTCCAAACACGCTCAGCAATTTGTCCAATCCATTGTCTGTCTTGTTCTTCATCTCCATTTGAGTCCGATTCATGAGTTCGGCGACTTCTTCCAGGGATGACCCGTCTTTGATGGCAACCGTCGCAAGGAGCTCATCCCCTAAATCCGTCAGACTCCTCTTGATCACATAGGAAACATCAAACAATTCACGCTGATACAAACGCCTTCCAAGGATAAACCGGTTCAGCATGGGCCTTTGTACAAATGTTCTGGATATTGCTGTAACAATTAAAATAAAGAGGGAGAGGTTTTGACCGTTCCGCTTTTTTTCGTTCAGAAATTCGGCCGCATTGGTGATATCGAGCTGTTTCGAAAAATAAACGACGGATTCGGCCCTTGTCCTGGAAAGATAAGGGAAAAAAGCCGTAATGGATCCGCGTTCCCGAACCCGTTTTGCATGATTGATCTTTCGATTCCACAATCCCATAAAATACCCCTTCCAGTGATAAATTATTTCACATGCCGAGAAACAGACATCCTTGATGCAGTTATGATCAAAAGTATAAAAGACACGGATTCTATTCGCCGGTCCATTTTTCTATTATATGTAACTTTCAAAAGAATGTAAATAAAATAAATCCGGATGAAATTCCTGTTTTGTAAAATGTGGAAGTTATGCTATAATTCTTTGGAAAGCCCGCGATTCAATCGAAAACAACATCAAGAATGAAGCAGGGGATCAATAGATAACAAAAGGAAGTCGGAGAGAAGATGGGGAAAATAGTGAAAAACAAACAGGCATCCTGCCAGCAAAATGGGAAAATCTGGATGGATGAAACCTGGCGAAGAGAATTCTGGAAAAAGGCATTGTCCATTTCATTTGTCCTGCTTGCAGGCCTTGCTTACTTCCTGGCGAATCGCTTTAATGACTTTCGGTTCATTGATATCAAACCAGCCATCCTGATGTTTTCAATCGATCAATGGATCCCTTTCAGCCGTTTTTTTATTCTACCATATTATTACTGGTATTTTTATATCGCATTCACTGTTCTGGCGATGTTCTTTCAAAAAGACAGCAGGAATTATTACAGGCTCGTGCTTTCCATGTTCGTAGGGGTTATGATCTGCAGCATTGTTTATGTGATTTATCCGACGTATGTGCCGCGTTCCGAACTGGTCGGGAATGATTTTCTGACCGGAATGATCCGCCGGATCTATTCGATTGATCCGCCCTATAACTGTTTCCCGAGCATGCATGTTCTTTATGCCTTCATCTGCTGCTGGTATCTGATGATCTTTAAACGGATCGGATGGTGGTTCGACACGCTGAACATCCTGAGTTTTGTCATCATCTCGCTGTCCACTGTATTCACCAAACAGCATTACACACCGGATATCATCGGCGGTATTGCGGTCGGTGCTGTGGCCTGCTGCATATTCACTTTCGCAAGAACCGGACGGACGGTGCGAGGGGAGAAGAACAATAGCAGCAATTTAAAAATCGATGCGGCAACCGCATCAGAAAAAGATGCCGTTCCTCATTTAGAAAAGACAACAGACAGATAAAAAACGAGATTCAATCGTTTCCAGCCTCATCCTGACTCAGCTGCGCGATCCAGGCCGAGCCGTCCGCATCGGAAGGCATCCGCCAGTCGCCCCGGGGGGAAAGGGAGACGGAGCCGACTTTCGGTCCGTCAGGCATGCAGGATCGCTTGAACTGCTGCGAAAAGAATCGTTGATAGAAAACCCGCAGCCATTTCCGGATGGTCTCATCGCAATACTTGTCACGATAGGCCTTTCCGGCTAAAAACAATATTTTCCCGGGACAGGCGCCCTGCCTTAAAAAGCAGTAGAGGAAAAAGTCATGCAGCTCGTATGGCCCGATGGTCAATTCTGTTTTTTGCGCAATCTTGCCATCTTTGTCCGGCGGCAGCAATTCCGGACTGATCGGCGTATCCAGAATCCGCGCTAAAACCTCGCATACGGCGCGACTTTCCTGCGTCTGGCTGATCCAATCGATCAGATAGCGGATCAGTGTTTTCGGAATGGATGAATTCACCGCGTACATGCTCATGTGATCTCCGTTGTAGGTACACCATCCGAGCGCCAGCTCACTCAAATCTCCGGTGCCGATGACAATCCCGCAATGCTTGTTTGCAAGGTCCATTAAAATCTGGGTGCGTTCTCTCGCCTGGACGTTTTCGTATGTGACATCAAGGATTTCGACATCATGGCCGATGTCTTTGAAATGGGCAAGACAGCTTTCTTTGATATCGATTTCATTCACCGTCACACCCAGCTGTTTCATCAATGTGATCGCATTTTCGTAGGTCTGGCTGGTGGTGCCGAAACCGGGCATCGTGACACCGATGATATTAGTGAATGGAAGATTCAGCAAGGCAAACGTCTTGTGAGCGACTAAAAGGGCAAGAGTAGAGTCCAAACCACCGGAAATGCCGATATAGACGGTTTTTACACCGGTATGCTCCAGGCGTTTTGCCAGCCCTGCGGTCTGGATTTGAAAAATCTCCTCGCATCGTTCCTTGCGCTGCAGCGGAGAGGATGGAACAAAGGGGTTCGGATCGACGGCACGGTAAAAATCCGATGCAAGATCCAGATGCCGTGACGGGACAGGGATATGGACAATGTCATATTCCCCGGCCGGCTGATGCAAAGAGCAGCCATCGGCAAAACTGGAGCTTCCCTGACGTTCAAAACAGATTTTCTCCATGTCGATATCGGACACAATAAATTGATTCTCCCGGCAGAACCGCTTGCTTCCGGCCAGAACCACTCCATTTTCGGCAATCATGCAGTCTCCCGAAAAAACCAGATCCGTAGTGGACTCATGAACCCCCGCCGAGGCGTACAGATACGCGCAGATGCAGCGGGCGCTCTGCTGCTCGATCAGGGCTTTGCGGTAAGGTGCTTTGGAGACAAGCTCATTGCTTGCAGACAGGTTGACGACCACATTGGCCCCTTCCAGGACCATGGCGGTACTGGGGGGAAGAGGGGCCCACAAATCCTCGCAGATCTCGACGCCCAATTGAATCCCCAGAGAATCCATATCAAACAGCATTTTGCCAAACGGAACCTCCTGGCCCAGCAGGAGAATGGATTCGGTAAAGGCCTCATTGCGAACGGAAAACCATCTTTTTTCATAAAATTCCCTGGTGTTCGGCAAATAGGATTTTGGTACAACGCCGAAAATCCTGCCGCGATAAATGACAACAGCACAATTGAAAAGCCTGCTTCTGACAGAAAGCGGAATCCCGACGATATAGACTATCGGAAATTCCTGCGTTTCCCGGAGGAGGCATTGAAGCGCGGACAAAGCCTGCATTTGAAGGGTTCTCTGAAAAAAAAGGTCCTGACAGGTATACCCGGTGATACAAAGCTCGGGAAACGCCAGAATCTGTACCTGCTTCTCGCATGCCTGGAGCAAAATCTCCTTCATTTCCCGGACATTGAACATGGGATTGGCGACTTTGAGCCTGGGGGAAGCGACTGCGGTTCTTATGAAGCCGAAATTTGAATTGACATGTTCCTTTTCATCCATCATGATCACCTGATTAACAATTTATTTTTCACCAATTCGATCCGAAGAAGCTTTCCATAGAAATTTTCCATAGAATCCCTCCGTCGATTCCTTGTTGAAATAGACAACTTTAGTTTACTACAAAAATGAATAATTTGCTATGCATATCCGTAAATGCCTCGCACAGACACCTCTCCGGAGAGCACAACACGCTCCTCCCCGTTTGGAAGGACAAGGAGAAGCTCTCCGCCCGGTGTGATGTCCTTCGCGACTCCCGTATAAATCTGGTCCCGCTGATAAACCGTGACCTGTCTTCCGAGATTGACACATCGGGCCTTGTACTCCTCGATATAGGAGGGGATGACTGAATTTGCCGAATGCGTCCCGGATTCGTCCAGCTCCTCGATCCATCGGAAATAGTCCCGCTCAAAATGTTCCAGGACCTTGCATACAATGCCCTTTCGTGAACCGGACAGACCGGTTTCAAGAAAAAGCGAAGTCGCTGTCGGGCTGATTTCCAAGGGAAAACGGCTTTCATTCACATTGATTCCCATCCCGAGAACAATGAATTGCACCATTTCTCCAACCGTCGACATTTCAATCAATACGCCGGCGACTTTTTTGCCGTTGATCACGACATCATTCGGCCATTTCACCTGGCATGACAAATCCGTCACTTCTTCCAGTGCTTTGCAGATACAAAGACCTGCAAGCAAGGAGATGGGCATGATCTGTGCCGGTGAAATCATGGGCTTCAGCAAAATCGACAGGGCGATTCCTTTTTTCGCTTCCGCATGCCAGTCCCGTCCCATCCGTCCGCGTCCCTTTGTCTGCAAATCCGTGATATAGACCGTTCCTTCCGTATCCCCGCGAAGACCGCCGCTCTTTGCCTCATCGTTTGTCGAAGCGCAGGTTTCGGAGTAGACAATCTGTTTTCCGATCATTTTCGCGCTGTACAATGGGGAAAGCTCGTTTTTGCTTAAGATATCGGCAGCGGAAATAAAACGGTAGCCCCGGTGCGGAACCGATTCGATGGAATACCCTTTCGATTTCAGCTTGTTGACTGCCTTCCAGACCGCGGTGCGGGATATCCCGAGGGTATCGCTGATCCATTCTCCGGAAGTGAAATCATCGGTTTGCTGCAGTATTTTTAAAATTTGTTCATCCGTCATAAGTGTTATCCTTGCATTATTTTAAATTATCAGTATAATTCAAAGTGTGTCTTTTCTACTATATTATACAAGAAATCGGAGTGAACAACACATGTATCGAACGAAAAAAGTCGATGATTCTCCTATTGTAATCGACGGAATAAACTATTCCGGCTATCTGGCCGCTTTTGCGATTCTCATCGCAGGACTGGCATGGTTCGTGGACATGGCAAAAGGCCTGGAGGTGTTTCTATGGTGTGTTTCAGCGCTCATCGCTCTTGCGGGGCTGTTTATCCTATTTTTCTTTCGAAACCCCAAACGCGTTAGCACGGCTTCCCCGCTGGCGATTCTATCACCGGCCGATGGGAAGGTGTTGAGCATCACAGAGATCGACGAACCGGAATTTATCGGCGGGAAAGCGGTGAAAGTTTCGATTTTCCTGTCATTATTCAATGTTCACATCAACCGGAGCCCTTTGGAGGGGACTGTCCTCCTGCACCATTACAGAGAGGGCCAGATGCTGCCGGCATTCAAAAGCCATGCATCGGATATCAACGAGAGAAATACAATCGGAATCGAAACAGCGGATGGATTCCGGATTCTGGTTCATCAAATCACCGGATTCGTTGCAAGACGGATCGTCTGGTGGGTGAAGCCGGGCGATGGATTGAAACGGGGAGAGCGATTCGGTCTGATACGGTTCGGATCTTGCACCGAAATCGTCATGCCCCACGGAACACCGGTTTCTGTGACAGTCGGACAGAAAACCCGTGGTGGAATCACAATTATTGGAGAGAGAAACAAATGAAAATTTCTAGATCTGTCTGGCCTAACATCTTGACACTGGGGAATCTGTCCCTTGGCATGTTTGCGATTCTGCTTGTCATGACTTCATCTCCCAAAAACGACCTTTTAATCAAAGCTTCTTTTCTGGTCATGTTTGCTGCATTAACGGATCGATTTGACGGCAAAGTGGCAAGAAAGCTAGACGCAGTGTCCGATCTCGGGAAAGAGCTGGATTCACTGGCGGACCTGGTGTCTTTTGGCATCGCACCCATCGTTATCGCATGGAAAATGTGCCTGATGTCCCTCGGACCTGTGGGAGCGATTATCTGTGTGACATATGCCCTTGCCGGAGCTTATCGGCTTGCACGCTTCAAT
>CAZJXH010000185.1:0-7740 GCA_964549475.1 uncultured Oscillospiraceae bacterium | reverse complement strand
GCTGGTTCCCAGCTCTTCGTATTTGAACTGGGAATTCTGAAAGCAGTAAAGGAAGAAGTCGATGATTCCGGGAACGACCGCCTCGCATCCCTCCGACTCGATCACCCCGACGGCATTGTTGTTCGCATCGGGATGGAACTTGACCAGAATCTCCCCGACAATGCCGACTCTTGGTTTCCGTTCTCCGGATCGGAGCGGGAATTCGTCGAAGTCCCTGATGATCGCGTCAATCATGCCCTTAAAGGATTTCGGCATGCCGTCTGTTTTTACGATGCCGTAAGCCAGGGCTTTTTTATCGCCGAGCAGGGAATAATAGCAGCAGTCCAGCCATTGGTGATAAAGCCGGTTCGCGCTCCCCTTCACTTTTTCGTACGGACGGACGCGGAGAAGAACGGTCTGCAGCAGATCACCGTACACAAGGCCTTTGATGGCCGCGTCCAGCATGAAATAATCAATGGTGAATCCCGGATTTTTCTCGATTCCCGTGACACTGAGCGCGACGACCGGAACCTGCGGAAATCCTGCGTCAACCAGTGCTTTCCGTAAAAAAGCGACATAGTTGGTGGCCCGGCAGCCTCCGCCGGTCTGGGTGATGAAAACGGAGGTGTTGTCCGGATCATATTTTTTTGTGATAAAGGCATTGACCATCTGCCCAACCACGATGATGGTTGGATAGCATGCGTCATTATTGACATACTGCAGTCCGACTTCAATGTCCTCTTTTGTTGTTTTCTCCAGAATTTTAACATCGTAGTTGTTCCTGCGGAATACCGCTTCCAGCAGGTGGAAATGGACCGGCGACATCTGGGGGGCGATGATGGTATGGTTCTTTTTTGCTTCTTTGGTGAACACTTCCCGTTTCAGCGTGTAATCAATATGTTTTTTTAAATTCTTCCGATTGGTCTCCCGTTCCTGCAGCGCCACTTTAAGGGAACGCATCCGGATCCGTGCCGCGCCAAGGTTCGATACCTCATCGATTTTGAGGAGAGTATATACTTTTCCCTTTGCTTCCAGGATTTCCTGGACTTGGTCGGATGTGACCGCATCCAGGCCGCAGCCGAAGGAAGTCAGCTGAACCAGTTCCAGACTGGGTGTCTGGATGACTTTCGCGGCGGCTTCATAGAGCCTGGTGTGATACGCCCATTGATCCACAATCCGGATCGGCCGCATCAGTGTTCCGACTTTTACCACACTGTCCTCAGTAAGAACGGCGAATCCCAGCGATGTAATCATTTCCGGGATGCCGTGATTGATCTCCAAGTCCAGATGATAAGGTCTGCCTGCCAGGACGATCCCTTTTCGGTTATTCTTTTCCAGCCATTCGATGGTTTCGGTTCCCTTGTTAATGATATCCATTTTAAATGCATCGTATTCAAGATAGCCTTTTTCGATTGCCGCATAGGCCTCTTTCTCTGTCACCTTGGCATATTCGAGCATTTTCACAAACTGCTTTGCTAATTTTTTGGGATTATCCAGTGGAAGAAACGGTTTCATAAAATGAATATTCCCGTCGCGGATCCGGTCCATGTTGTTATAAATGACTTCCGGATAGGAAGTGACGATCGGGCAGTTGAAACAGTTGTTCGATCCCCTGTTCTCTTTTTGCTCATACGGGATGCACGGATAAAAAATATGCTTGACTCCCCTTGAAATGAGGTCGTCGATATGCCCGTGCGCCAGTTTCGCCGGATAACACAGGCTTTCGCTTGAAATCGTGTCCATGCCTTTCTGGAACAGCGCATGATCTGAAAAGCGGGAGAGGACAACCCGGAATCCAAGCGTTGTAAAAATAGTAAACCAAAGAGGATAGTTCTCATATAAATTGAGCGCTCTCGGGATTCCAATCTCGCCCCGCCAGGCTTTATCCTCTTCCAGCGGCTGATAATCAAACAGTTTCTTGTATTTGTAATCAAACAGGTTGGGTAGTTTCTCCCTTGTATGTTCTTCTCCGCTTCCGACTTCACATCGGTTTCCGGAGACATACCGGGTGCCGTTGTTAAACCGGGTGATGGTCATTTTGCAGTTGTTCCCGCATTTGCCGCACCGGATCGGTTTTGATTCCATGGAAAAGGATTCGATCTCCTTGCGCTTTAATACCGTCGAAGCGGTTTGTCCTGGTCTTACCCGTTCTTTCGCAAGGATCGCTGCACCGAAAGCGCCCATCAGCCCTGCGATATCCGGTCTTATGACCTCGCGTTCCGAGATAAGCTCAAAGCATCGTAATATAGCGTCATTATAGAATGTTCCGCCCTGAACGACGATGTTTTTACCAAGAGACGCCGGACTCTTGATTTTGATGACTTTGTATAAAGCATTCCGGACAACCGAAAACGACAAGCCTGCGGAAATGTCTCCGACGGTCGCGCCCTCTTTCTGTGCCTGCTTCACTTTTGAATTCATGAATACCGTGCATCGTGTCCCCAGGTCTACCGGATTCTTCGCAGTCAGTCCCTCCTTTGAAAAGGATTGGGCGTCCATGCCAAGGGCTTCCGCAAACGTCTGGATGAAAGACCCGCACCCGGAAGAGCAGGCCTCGTTCAGCATGATCGTATCGATGATTCCATTTTTGATTTTCATGCATTTCATGTCCTGACCGCCGATATCAAGGATAAAATCCACCGATGGGCAGAAGAAGCTCGCTGACTTATAATGAGCCATGGTCTCGATCTCGCCCTCGTCGATTCGAAGAGCGGTTCGGATCAGATTCTCGCCGTATCCTGTGACGCAGCAATTCAGGATATGGGAATCTTCGGGTAATTGCTGATAAATGTCCTTTAAAATCTCAATCGCACTTGTAATTGGATTCCCTTTATTGCTGGCATAATAACTATAAATAATCTCGCTCTCGCTGTTGATCAGGACCGCCTTGGTCGTAGTGCTTCCGGCATCGATTCCAAGGAAGCAGGCCCCGTTGAGATGATGGATTGCCGCACGCCTCGCTTTATGCTGATCATGCCGTGCATAGAACAGCTCTTTTTCCTGTTCATCGCGGAACAAAGGGCGGATCGATGCAATCTCATGTTCTCCGGTTTTCTGGGTTTTCAACAAATCAATCAGATCCTGCAATAGCACGAACTTAGCGTCTTTTTTCTTTCCAGCGACCATCGCAGCCCCGATCGCAACATAAATCGATGCGTCTTCCGGAGTCGTAAAAGACAGCGCCTCCTCGGACAAGGTCTCTTCATATGCTTTACGCAGTTCGGACAGGAACGCCAGAGGTCCGCCCAGAAATACGATATGGCCTTTGATTTTGCGGCCGCAGGCAAGTCCTGCAACGGTCTGGTTCACAACCGACTGAAGCACCGATGCGGCCAAATCCTCTTTGGGAGCGCCATCGTTGATCAATGGCTGCAGATCACTTTTTGCAAAAACGCCACAGCGTGATGCAATCGAATAGATCGATTGGTGTCTCGATGCCAATTCATTCAATCCTGTCGCATCCGTCTGCAGGAGCGAGGCCATCTGGTCGATGAAAGCACCGGTTCCGCCGGCGCAGGTGCCATTCATCCGTTGTTCCAAAACGGGTTTCAGATAGGTGATCTTTGCATCTTCCCCGCCCAGTTCAATAATCACGTCAGTCATCGGGTAATACTGGTTTACTGCGACGGTTTCCGCAATCACCTCTTGAATGAAGTCAATCCCCAGCCACTTGGTCGCACTCAGGCCACCGGAGCCTGTAACCATTACGGCAACTTCAATATCAGGAAATTTGGCAAGAACCTCTTCAAGGCAATTGGCAAGTTCTCCCTTTATATCGGAGTTGTGTCTGCGATATAGCCTGAAAATAATTTTCGAATCATCCAGCAAGACAATTTTGATTGTTGTTGACCCAATATCGAGTCCCATTTTATATCGATTCAATTTATCACCTTCCATATTTCACATTAACGAATACCCATACGCATTTGAAAAATAATATTTCAAACCGGCATCCCATGTCTTATGCGGAGAATCCGCTGTACACATGATGATGCATTCACGCTTTTACAAGCAAAAACCTTATTTGTCTGAGAAGATTCCTTAGAAACTCAAAGTGTTTTTGTTTATCCTATTATAACACAGGGCTCTGAAAAATAAAGTGTCTTTTATTTGACATTTTTGGCAAATTGTCGCTAATTGTCGCCTTATTCGTGGACAAATTGTTTTTTAAATATTTCAAATTTTTCTCTGGAACGTTGAATCGCATTATCAACGGATTTCAAGGACCGTTTGAGTTTTTCAGCGATTTCCGCATAAGAGAATCCGGCAATAAACAACAACAGCGCATCCCGTTCATTTTTTGTCAATTCCTGGTGAATAAAGATTGTCAGCGACTCGTATTCCTCTTTCGATATCACGAGCTGTTCCGGGTTCGCCTTGGAAAGGTCGATATAGACATCCAGAAGATTGAAAGGATCCTCTTCTTCCTGCATCGCCAAGCCTTGTAAAGAGATGGAAAGATTCAGTGCTGTGTGTTTGTTCCTGGATGCGGTCCGAACCGCATCGGTAATCTGGGCAAGGACACAATAAACGGCAAAAGAGGAAAATGCAACTCCTTTTTCTTCTTTATAGTTACGGACCGCCTTAAATAGTCCGATCATGCCTTCTTGAATCACATCCTCATAATCCCCGCCGGCGATAAAAAGCCGGGAAGCTTTTCGCTTCACCATTTTCTTATATCGCATCAGAATCGTCTCCATCGCAAGACCATCGCCATTTTGCGCTAAGGCGACCAATCGGTTGTCCTCGAATTTCTCATAATCATTTTCTGGAATGGATACACTTTCATTCATCAAGTCTTACTCCATTTCTTCTTATGAAATCCATGCGGCCGTAAAAAATCAGGCTTTAGGCGCATTTCGCTGTTTCGATGCCTCGAATACAATAATTCCTGCTGCAACTGCCGCATTCAATGAATTGACGCTTCCTCTCATCGGAATCGTCACCAGAAAATCACAGTTCTTTTTTATCAGGCGTCCGATTCCCTCCCCTTCACTTCCAATAACCACCGCAAGGGCTCCGCGATAATCAATCTTATCATACTGGGAAGACCCTTCCTGATCGGTCCCGACGATCCAGAATCCTTTTCCCTTGAGCTCTTCAATGGTTTGTGTCAGATTGGTCACCTTTGCCACTGGAACATACTCCATGGCTCCGGCGGATGCTTTTGCTACCGTCGCATCCAGTCCGACCGAACGGTGCTTTGGAATAATAACACCATGGACTCCGGCAGCATCCGCGATTCTTAAAATCGATCCCAGATTGTAGGAGTCCTGTATCTCATCAAGGATGAGCAAAAATGGCTGCTCCCCTTTTTCTTTCGCCTGGCTGATCATCTCGTCGATCTCTGCATAATCATGCATGGCAACCTGCGCGATGACCCCTTGGTGTCCATGGGTCTGAGACATTTGATCCAGCGCTCGTTTCTCCAGTTCAATGACCAGTGCACCGGTTTGTTTGGACAAATTGATAATTTTAGACAAAGTCGGGTCCAGTCTCCCCGATCCGACGACTGGTTTTTGGACCCATACTTTTTGAATCGTTCTTCCCGCTTTCAAGGCTTCCAATATTGGATTTTTGCCCTCCAGCCGGTCTTCCGACATTTCATTATTCGTATTATTCGCATTATTCGCATTATTCAAATTTTCTGTCATATTGTCTCCTTCGTTGTTTGCAAGGCGGGGTCCATTTTTATTGGAGCGGGATTCATCGTTTCATCCGTTATTTTTAATAGCAGTTCCTTCAGTCGGATTTTTTGATTCATCAGATATAAATACCCGATCAAGGTCTCAAAGCCGGTTGCAACCTGATAATCCACAGGGTCCGCATTCTTCGCCATGCTGTGGGAATGCGTATTTCTACCTCGTTTAAATACCAGCAGTTCCTCCTCGGTCAACGAGTCCATCAGTTTATATGCCGCTGCTGCCTGTGCTTTCGCATTCACCCGTGCAATTGTCCTGTGGTGGATTCCTTTTACTTGTCCTTGTTCATGATCAATCATATCCAACCTTGTATAGAGCTCGTAGACACCATCGCCGATATAGGCCAGTATGGATGTCGGAAGAAGCCTTGGGTCTCCTTTGTAGGTATAATCTAACATTTCTTGTTGTCCCTTTATTCCTTTGCTCGTTAATTCGATCTCTTTCTGGATGAAATTACAATTTTGTTATCTTAGGTCCGTCCGGTGTGTCGGAAACAGCATATCCGAGCGCTTGGATCTGGTCGCGGATCTCATCTGCGAGGGGGAAATTCTTCTGTTTCTTTGCCTGGGTTCTTTGCTCGACAAGATCCTCCACTTTTTGCGGAGTCGCCTGTTGAATCGTTGCTTTAATTCCTAAGATGTCACATAGCCCGATCATCATTTTTCTTGCTTCCAAAAGGAGTCCGGAAGAGACATCTTCTTTGTCCATCGCAATATTGGCATCCCGGACGAGATCAAAAATCCCAGCCATCGCATCCGCTGTATTCAAGTCATCCTCCATTGCAGTCATGAACACCTCTTTTGCCTGCATAATCGCTTTCTGCAGATCCGAATCAGAACAGTTCTTCTCCCCTGTGCTGCCGGAAGGATTTTCGGACCGGTTCTCAGTGACAAAAATCAAACGATCCACACAATTCCGGATTCTTCCCAATGCGGTATCCGCTGCTTCCAACAAATCATCGCTGAAATTGATCGGACTGCGATAATGGCTGGAAAGGATGAAAAAGCGGACGGTATCATAAGAATACTTTTGAACAATGTCGCGGATGGTGAAAAAGTTCCCGGTGGACTTTGACATTTTTTGATTGTTGATATTGATAAATCCATTGTGCATCCAATAACGGACAAATGTTTTTCCGGTCGCTGCCTCACTTTGCGCAATCTCGTTTTCGTGATGGGGAAAAATAAGGTCTTTGCCTCCGCAATGGATATCGATGGTGTCGCCAAGGTACTTCCGCGACATGGCGGAGCATTCAATGTGCCATCCCGGACGGCCTTCTCCCCAAGGGCTCGGCCAGGAGGGCTCCCCTTCCTTTTTGAATTTCCACAAGGCAAAATCCGCTTTGTTTCTCTTGGAATCGTTGAGACTCACGCGTTCGCTCGCACCCGCTTCCAATTCGTCAAGATTATAATTTGAAAGTTTGCCGTATTGTTCGAATTTTTCAACGCTGAAATAGACACCATCATCGGCAGGATAGGCATATCCTTTCTTTTCAAGGGTTTCGATCATTCCCACAATCTCGTCCATGCAGTCTGTTGCTCTCGGCTGAAACGTGGAACGCTTGATATTCAGTTGATCCGCATCAATATAGTATTCATGGATGAATCGGTCAGCCAGTTCCCGAACAGTGATCCCTTCCGCGTTTGCCTGGGTGATCATTCTGTCGTCAATGTCCGTGAAGTTCTGTACAAACAGGACTTTATAATTCTTGTATTCAAGATATCTTCTCAGCGTGTCAAATGTAATAAAAGGTCTGGCGTTGCCGATATGAAAATAGTTATAGACAGTAGGCCCGCAGCTGTATATCCGAACCTCCCCGTCAACCATGGGGCAAAATTCCTGTTTTTCCCGAGTTAATGTGTTGTAAACCTTCATCTCTACCTCCCGAATGATGTCTGATATAAAAAACATGCTATCTATTATTTACAATTATTCGTTTCCTAATTCCTAATTCCTAATTCCTAATTCTTAATTCTTAATTTCTCTTTCATATTTTCTATTTCTTATTTTATCATTTGTGATTAATTATTTGTTGTTTGTGGTTTGTTGTTTGTCGTTT
>CAZJXH010000184.1:0-7750 GCA_964549475.1 uncultured Oscillospiraceae bacterium | reverse complement strand
TACCAGGCAGGACCTCGACAACCTGAGGATTATCTACCATCTGGTTAAGGAGCGCGGCTTTACACTGCAGGGGGCACGCGAAAAATTGCGCCAGAACCGTGAGGATGTGGTGAATAAAGTGACCATGATCGATTCGTTGCAGCAGATCAAGGGATTTCTCCTCGAATTGAAGGAGCAGTTATAGAGCGGGAAGGGTGATGAAAGGTTCTTCTTCCTTTTTTGATCGTGTTTATGAAATAGTGAGGCTGATACCCTTTGGCCGGGTAACATCTTACGGAGCCATTGCAGGTTACCTCGGGCTTCGTGGGTCGGCCAGGATGGTAGGTTGGGCAATGAATGCAGCCCACACCGAGGTAGCCAATGTTCCGGCCCACAGGGTGGTAAACCGTAACGGGCTGTTAACCGGGAAACATCATTTCGGTTCATCCGGCCTGATGCAGCAGCTGTTGGAAAGTGAAGGAATCGTGGTAGAGGAGGATAAAATTGTCGGATTCAATGAATGTTTCTGGGATCCGGCAAAAGAGTTGAAGATTGAAATTACTAAAACTAAAAACAAACGAAATGTCAATAACCAAAGATAACGTCCTGGATGCGCTTCGACATGTTGATGATCCCGATCTGAAAAAGGATCTCGTGACGCTCAATATGATCGATGATGTGCAGGTGGAAGGAAACAAAGTAACATTCAAGGTTGTGCTCACAACACCGGCCTGCCCTTTGAAAAATCAGATCAGGCAGTCGTGTATTGATGCGATTCATCAATATATCGGACCTGAGACCGAAATCGAAATCGAAATGACCTCACGGGTAACCACTCGCCGTAAGGAGACCGACGAGATGATGAAGAACGTGAAGAACATCATTGCCGTTGGCTCGGAAAAGGCGGAGTCGGAAAATCGACCTTCGCGGCCGCGCTCGCCCTTACGCTTGCGAAGAACGGGGGAAGAGTGCTTGCGCTTGACGCCGATCCGGATGCCAATCTTGCGGCGGCCCTTGGCATTACGAAAGAGCAGCAGAAGTCCATTGTGCCGATTTCGAGGCAGATCGAGCTGATCGAGGAGAGAACCGGGGCCAGAGTCGCCCAATACGGCCAGATTTTTAAAATCAATCCGGAAGTGTCGGATGTGGCAGATCATTATGCGTATATCCATAACGGGGTGTCCCTGCTGGTGCTGGGTGCGATTCAAAAAGGCGGCGGCGGGTGCGCCTGCCCCGAAAACACATTCATTCAAGCCCTTGTCACCGATCTGGTCCTTTTCAAAAACGAAACCCTGATCATGGACATGGAAGCGGGGATCGAGCATCTGGGACGGGCGACGGCGAAGGGCGTCGATGTCATGGCGGTTGTCGTGGAACCGGGGCAGCGGTCGATTGACTGTGCCGCGACGGTGATTCGGATGGCGAAAGAGATCGGTATACGGAAGCTGGTTTTTGTGTTGAATAAAGTGACCGGCAAAGAAGATGAGGATTTTATCCGGCAATCGCTTCCCGGGCAGGAGGTCATTGCGGTCATTCCTTATTCCGACACCATCCGCAATGCGGACCGGGACGGGGTATCCGTGCTCGACGTCCTGGATGAGAACCTGGCATTGATTTTTAATGATGTAATTCAAAAGATTGCGGGTACATAATTCATGAGTTATTTAATTGCCATAACCGGCAAGGGCGGAGTCGGGAAAACCACCATCTCAAGCCTGATCGTCAGACAGCTGGTCGCAAACCGCATCACCCCGGTCCTGGCGATCGACGCCGATCCGAACAGCTGTCTGGATGCGGCGCTGGGCGTGAAAGTCGAGAAGACCGTGGGAACCGCCCGGGAAGAAGTGCGCATTGAAACCCAGAACGGCCTCGGGAGCGGCATATCCAAGCAGGAGCTACTGCAGATCAAGATTTCGGAGAGCATTGTAGAGTCCAGCGGATTTGATATCATTTCCATGGGAAGACCGGAGGGCGCGGGCTGCTACTGCTATGCCAACAATGTATTGAAACAGGTGATCGCACAGATTTCCGGCCAGTATCCGGTTGTGGTCCTGGACAATGAAGCAGGCCTGGAGAACCTTTCCCGAAGAATTGTTCAAAAAGTGAACCTGATGATCCTTGTCTCGGATGCCTCGAATGCCGGATTGGAGACGCTGGGACGCCTGTATTCCCTTGCAAATGAAATGGAAATCAAATACGACCGGCTTTTGCTTGTGATCAACCGGTTACGCAGCGGCAGCCTTCCCGGAAAAATGGAACAGATCCGGGAATTCACCAAAGCGGACGATGTGATGGGCCTTCCGGATGATCTGGAAATCGCCTCTTTTGCCGAACAGGACAAAAGCTTCCTGGAACTGTCCGCGGAGAATGTGGTATTGCAGAAGATCGACGGGTTCATCAAGGGATTGAACCTGAAGAAATAGTCAGACAAAACAAAAATAAAAACCATGTAAACCAGGCATTGTAAAATCATCATGTAAACCAGGCATTGTAAAATCATGCCGGAATAAAACCGATATGAAAAAAGCTTGATAAATCAAGAACAGGCAAACTGAAATTTCACTAAGAAGGTGGAGGATTATGGCTAAAACGATCGAAGAATTGCAAGAAAAAGTCTGTGACAGCGCATCCCTGCAAATGCTTGTCAAAGCCCAGAACGACTGTGTCAACACCTGTTTCGACCGGATGGAGACACAAAAGAACCAGTGCGGATTCGGCAAAAGCGGCGTATGCTGCAAAATCTGCCATATGGGCCCGTGCCGCATCACGAAGAACTCCCCGAAGGGAGTCTGCGGAGCGGACGAGGACACAATTGTCGCAAGGAACTATTTGCGGGAGGTTGTCGGCGGAACCGCCACGCATTCCGACCATGGACGCCATCTTGTCCTGCGCCTGAAAAAGGTCGCGCAGGGGCATGGAAACGGCTACGGGATCAAAGACGAGAAGGCTTTGCGCTATGCCGCGAAGCTTTATGAGATTGAAGAATACGGGCGCACCAGCGAGGAAGTGGCACTGGATCTGGCCAACCTGTTCCTCGGTGAATTCTCCTCCCAGGAGGAGCCCCTGAAAACATTGAAACTCGCCCCTGTGAAGAGACAGGCTGTCTGGGAGGCGAAAGGCATCGCGCCCCTCGGCATCGACCGCATGGTCGTGGAAGGCATGCACCGGACCACTATGGGCGTTGACCATGATTATAAAAACCTTCTGGCCCATGCTTTCCGGACATCCCTTGCGGACGGGTGGGGCGGTTCACGGGTCGCATCCATCACGTCCGATATCCTGTTCGGCTCTCCGGAACCGGTGAAGAGCACCGCGAATCTGGGCGTTCTGGGAAAAGATACCGTCAACATCATCATTCACGGGCATGAGCCCGCTCTTTCCGAAATGCTGACCGTCGCGGTCCAGGATCCGGAAGTGAAGGCCTATGCCAAAGAAGCGGGCGCCGAAGGAATCACACTGGCCGGCATTTGCTGTACCGCGAACGAAATCCTGATGCGCCACGGCGTTCCGGTCGCGGGGAATATCCTGCAGCAGGAGCTTGCCATTGTCACCGGAGCCGTGGAAATGATGGTTATCGACGTCCAGTGCTGCATGCCGAGTCTTCCCGAGGTCGCCTCGAATTATCACACCGAGATCATCTCCACCTCCGAGATCGCAAAAACCATCGGAGCCACAGCGATGGAATTCAATGAGGATTTCCCCCTCGATTCGGCGAAAACGCTGGTGAAGAGAGCGATTGACAACTATAAAAACAGAGATCCACTGAAGGTTTCCATTCCGAGCGCCAAAGAGCGCATGGTCGCCGGGTTCAGTGTGGATGCGATCAAGCACATGCTCGGAGGCACCTATCGAGCGACATTCCGGCCATTGAACGATGCAATCATCCAGAACCGGATCGTCGGAGTCGTCGGAATCGTCGGGTGCAACAATCCAAAGAAAAAAACCGATGACTATACCAATATCCTGACAAAGGAACTGATCAAACGGAATGTTCTCATTCTGAAAACCGGCTGTGCGGCGATCGCCTCCGGCAAAGCAGGCATGCTGAAGCCCGAAATCGCGATCGAATATGCGGGGAGCGGTCTGCGCGAAGTCTGCGAGACCGTCGGAATCCCTCCGATCCTTCATATGGGCAGCTGCGTGGACAATTCCAGAATCCTGGAAGCCGCGACCGAAATCGTACTGGAAGGCGGACTCGGAGATGACTTGGGCTCGCTTCCCGCAGTCGGAGTCGCACCGGAGTGGATGAGCGAGAAAGCGGTCGCGATCGGATGCTATTTTGTCGCATCCGGCATCGATGTCGTCATCGGACATCCTTTCTATACCTCGGGCTCCCAAAACGTGACGGATTACCTTTACGGAGGCGCGAAAGAAGATTTCGGCGCATCCTTCCACCACATCGAAGACCCGTACGAAGCCGTGGAAAAAATCATGGCGATGCTCCACGAAAAACGCGAAAAACTGGGGATCAACAAAAAATCCGAACGCAAGCTTTTTGACATGAAAGACAGGAGGGAAACGGATGTCTAAGATTATATGCAGCGGCGCGATCGACGGAGCGATCGAATGGGTTGTCAAAGCCGAGAACAGCGTCGCCGAGGCAATAAAGCAAAAAGGAGAGGCCTGCCCGGTGGGATTTCCCGATACGAATTACTATCTTCCTGTCATCTACTCCTTTACAGGAAAGAAAATGCAGACCCTGGCGGATTTGAAGGCCATTCTGGCCGATGCGAAAGCGCTGCTTCCGGCTCGTCCTTCCGACGATGTCTGGCTTCCTTATCTCGGAAACGCGCTTGACGCGGGCGTTGCGGCCCTGTTCGCCTGCGAAGTGATCGAGGCATGCAAATATGTCGTCGGGCCGAATCCAGTCGACGGAATCTGGCTTGGAGCCGCCAATGACGTGATCATGCGCGAGCGCGGAATCGAGTTCGTCGATGGCACAGCACCCGGATTCGCCGCCATCACAGGCGCTGCGCCGGATAACGCCACCGCCGTGAAAATCGCGAAAGAACTTCAGCAGAAGAGCATTTATGTTTTCATGGCTGGTTCCACAAACGGCAGGCAGTTTGCGGAACAATTGGCGGAAGAGGGCGTCCAGCTCGGCTGGGAAACCCGTCTGGTCCCCTTCGGCAAAGACGTCTCCGCCCTGATCTACGCCCTTGGATTCGCAAACCGGGCGGCGCTGTCCTTCGGCGGAGTCAAGCCGGGCGATTATGCCGGCAATCTGAAATACAATAAAAACAGAATCTTTGCGTTTGTCCTCGCTCTCGGCGAAGTGACAAACGACAAATACGCGGCGGCGGCCGGCGCGATCAATTACGGATTCCCGACCATCTCCGACACGGATATCCCCGAGATCCTGCCCACCGGGATCTGTACCTACGAGCATGTTGTTTCGAACATCCCCTATGAAACGATGGTGGAGAAAGCACTCGAAGTCCGCGGCTGCAAGATCAAGGTCGTCCATGTGCCGATCCCTGTTCCCTACGGACCTGCCTTCGAGGGCGAGAGAATCCGGAAAGAGAACACCCATGTGGAATTCGGCGGGAACAAATCACCTGCGTTTGAATTTGTCACCAGCGTCGAGCCGGACAAGATCAATGACGGCGAGATCGCCATCATCGGGAAGGATATCGACGAAGTCGAACCGGGAGCGGTTCTTCCGCTGGGAATCTGGATCGAGGTCGCCGGAAGAAAGATGCAGTCGGATTTCGAACCGATCCTCGAAAGACAGATCCATCACATGGTGAACGGCGCGGAAGGCATCTGGCACATGGGCCAGAGGGACATCATCTGGACCCGCGTGTCCAAAGACGGCTTTGCAAAAGGCCTGCGGCTCAAGGATTACGGCGAGATCATCCATGCCAAATTCCTGGCGGATTATCCGGCGATTGTGGATAAAGTGAAAGTGACCCTTATCACCGATAAAGAAGAAGTGGAAAACCGTCTGAAGGGCGCCAGAATCATCTATGACGAAAGGAACAGAAGGCTCGAGGCCATGACGGACGAGTCGGTGGACACGTTCTATTCCTGCCTGCTGTGCCAGTCCTTCGCGCCGAATCATGTCTGCATGATCACACCCGAACGGCTCGGCCTTTGCGGAGCCTACAACTGGCTTGACGGCAAAGCCGCCTACGAAATCGACGAGACAGGGCCGAACCAGCCGGTCAAAAAGGGAGAATGCCTTGATACGCTCAAAGGAATCTGGACCGGCGTCAACGATTATGTTTATACCAACAGCCACAAGACCGTGGAGGCTTACAGCGCCTATTCCATCATGGACCGTCCGATGACCAGCTGCGGGTGCTTCGAGGCGATTGTCGCCTATGTCCCGGAATGCAACGGCGTCATGGTCGTGAACCGTGAATTCCTGGGCGACACCCCGGTCGGAATGACTTTTTCCACCCTGGCGGGAAGCGTCGGCGGCGGCCAGCAGACCCCGGGCTTTATCGGCGTCGGCAAGGTGTTCCTGACATCCCGGAAATTCCTGGGGGCCGAAGGCGGATTCCGAAGGCTTGTCTGGATGCCGAAAGAGCTAAAAGAACAGCTCCGGAATGATTTGGCCAAACGCTTCGAAGAACAGGGAATCGACGGCTTTTTCGACAAAATCGCCGACGAGACCGTTGCGACAACCGCGGATGATGTGCGGGCCTTCATGGAGAAAAACAGCCATCCGGCCCTTGATCTGGATGATATGGCGCTCCATGTCCAATCCGAGGATCAGGAGCAGACTCCGAAAGAAGGCAGGAACGGCGCATCCGCATCCGCATCCGTATCCCAGCCCCAACCTCAGTCCCAGAACCAGGAGCGGAACGCGGACGGCGATGCGAAAGAGTCCGGACCCGCTTTGGAGAAAACCGGCGTACAGACACTCGCTCCCGCCGACTTTGATGAAATCAAGAGACAGATCACAGAAGAAATCAGAGTGTCTGTGACAAAAGAGGTCGTCGCCAGCATCATCGATGTGCTGTCCCTGAAATTCCTTGGCGTTTCCTCTGGCAGACCGGATGAAAACGGAATCGGAATCGGAGCCGGAGCCGGAGCTTCTCTAGCATCGATACCCGCATCATCGAAAACACCAGAATCCCGGGCTGCTGCGGTGAAAATTCAAATACCCCGTGTATCCGCGGTGGAAAGGATCAAGGCGATCCAATCGTTCGAAGTCCATAAGGAAAACAATGAAAATGCAATCTGGACGGTGAAACTCGGCGCGACAAAAGCCGAAGGCGGAACCCGCGGCAGGACATACAATGTCGGAGGATCCACCTGCATGCCGTTCCATCTATGGGAAGGGGAAATGCCGAACCGGCCCCTGGTCGCCATGGAAGTTTTCGATAAAGTCGGAGAGAAATATCCCCAGGTCCTGCGGGAGATCTATAAAGACCTGCTGGATGACCCGGCTGCAATGGCGAAAGTCTGTGTCAGCCAATATGGGGCCGACCTGATCAATGTGCGGCTGGACGCGACCCATCCCGAACGCGGCAACCGGTCTGCCCAGGAGGCGGTCGATCTGGTCAGATCAATCCTGGCCGCGGTTGATGTTCCTTTGATCATCACCGGACACAGCCATTACGACAAGAACAACGAAGTGCTGAAAGCGATCGCTTCCGCCTGCGAGGGCGAAAACCTGCTTCTCAACTGGGTGGAACAGGATAATTACAAAACCATCGCAGGAGCCGCCATTGCATATGGCCATACCCTCGTTTCACAGTCTCCCATCGATGTGAATATCGGAAAACAGCTTAATATCCTTCTGACCAATATGGGTGTG
>CAZJXH010000183.1:0-7764 GCA_964549475.1 uncultured Oscillospiraceae bacterium | reverse complement strand
AACATTACAGGCACTGAGTGCCCACGGCATGGCATAAAGTTTATTGTTGTAAGTGGCGCCATAACGGGTGGAATCGAACGCTTTTTTTGTATATTCCTTATTGCTTAGATCCATAAGGTAACCTGCTTTGGCAAAATTCCAGACAAGTGTGTAGTTGGTTAAAAAGAAAATATCCGGCAGATTTTTAGCACTGGCTTGAGCAGCCAGCCATTCATGATAAGAGGATTGTTCTGTGATGACTAATTTTACATCGGTATGATTTTTCGCAAAAGCAGTCTGCATCTTGGCATAGGCTTCTGCTGCTCCAGACCATGGGGTAAAGGTAACCGTGGGTATTTCACCGGTGACTTTACTAGTGGCACTGGCACTAGTACTGGTTGTTGGGGTAGTCGCCTTGGTGCAAGCAGTCACACTCACCAAAAACATAAGAAGAACAAGGATCACGCTTACTTTTTTTTTCATTTTTTTCACTCCTTCTAAATTTGTTTGTTCGACTATTTATTTGAAAAAACCAAAAGCATATCTGCCATATGTCTTGGTTGTCTCACCTAAATTCCAATGACTGGGCTGATTCGTGCCGGGATGATCCCATCAGCCAGAATATCTTTATCTTTGGATTCGCCGATCAGGAGATAATAAATGAAGGGAACATTTTCGATGTAATGGGTTTTGTAGGCTTCCGGCGCATAGAAACGGGCCGGTTCAGTCCGCTTGCAGTACTCGTTGGAAAGCTTGTGGGTCTGCTTGCTGAGCGGACGCTGCAATTTTCATGCTATTCCTCCAAAATATTATTGAATAACGGCTTTGTTTTCATCATATCTGCATAAACGTTGCGCAACAATGGATATAAATACAAAGTTGATGTAAATTCTGAATGATAGAGTCATTCTGTTATTCAATCGTTTTTGGAGGATTCACAAATTCAAGTTTTTAAATACAATGATGGGAAGGTCCGGTATATCAATTTTTTATAGGGTTTCCTGTTCTTTTCATACTCCGGTTTTAAACCGATTCCAGTCAGAATGATTATATCTCTATCCTTTGATTGCCCCCGAAGTCATTCCGGATACAACATGCTTTTGTAAAAGCAAATAGACCAGAACGATCGGCAGGGATATCACCACAATGTCTGCGAATACCAGGTTCCAGTCTGCCCGATGTTCACCGTAGAAGGAATAAAGTGTCATGACCAGGGTAAATGTTTTCGGGGAGTTTAAAAACCATAAAGCCGTCCGGAAATCATTCCAGCAAGTCATACAGCTGATAATCAGAACAGTGACCGTAACCGGTTTTACAAGGGGGAAAATAATCTTGAAAAACATTTTGTATGGGCCGCAGCCATCCATAATAGCTGATTCATCGAGTTCTCTTGGAATATTTTTGAACGATCCGTAATAAAAGAAAACGTTCAATGGAGTCGTGCTGTTTATATATACAAGAATTGCCGCGACATAGGTTCCGGTAAGGCCAAAAAACTTTAAAATAAAGTACGATATGATTAAAGATTCCGGAAGAAACATTCCGACTAGAATGATCATGAAGATCATATTGGATAATCTTGTTTTTTTTCGTTGCAGAACAAATGCAGCCATCGATGTGATCATTATGGTAAAAAACACACTGATTACTGTTACAATGACGGATGTTTTAAACCCCATCAATATATTCCCGGCCTTAAACAGGGTTGTGTAGTTTTCGATAATATGCCATCCCGAAGGAAGATCAATTCCTGTTAATCCAGCCTGCTCTGCATTCTTGAATGAATTGATAACGAGTATATACAGAGGTACAAGAATTATTAAAGTCAGCGAACAGGCAATGACTTCTTTCAGAATTTGCAAATATTTTTTCTTCATTTATAATTCAACCTCCTTTTTTCGCAAGGCATTATAGCTGCACAAAGAAATGATTGCCACAAGCAGCCCCAGTATCAGCCCCGATGCGCTGGCCAGCCCATATTTCCCGGTTGTGAACTGTCTGAAAAACAATGTGCTGAATGTTTCTGTCGAAGTGCCCGGTCCGCCTCCTGTGACAGCCCATATGATATCAAAAACCTGGAGTCCCCCCATGATATTCATGATCAATACCGTATTGAAGGTTGGCATGACAAGCGGCAATGTGATGCTCCAGAATTTTTGCACCTTGGTCGCTCCATCAATTTCAGCAGCTTCATAATAATCTCCCGGGATGGATTGCAGTCCTGCTAACAATATGGCCATTGTAAACCCGGTCCATTTCCATATTTCAATACCGGCGATGGAATAGATTGCCAGATGGGGATTGGTCAGCCAGTCCTGGGATAAGAATCCAAGACCAACCGAATTTAAAAAGCGATTCAGGAACCCTCTGTCCGGACGCATGATTGCAGTGAATATCAAGCCTACTGCAACGTTGTTCAGGACTGCGGGAGTAAAACACACGGCTCTTAAAAAATTCCGTGTTCGAAGCTTCTGGTTTAAAAAAACAGCAAGCAGCATCCCCAATCCGGTTTTAAAAACAGTCACAACAACCGTAAAAATAAACGTATTTTTGAATGCGATATTCATATCGGGATTGGTCAAGATCACTTCATAATTCTGCAGTCCGATCCATTTTGTCGTAAAAACATCCCAATAAGTAAAGGAATAGAATAAGCTTGCGAAAGATGGAATAATTGTCAGTACAAAAAATAAAACCAACACCGGTATAACCATTGTATACGAATAATATTTATCTAGTGATCTCTTCATAAAACCGCCTTATAGATTGACGACCGGCTCTTATATTCAAGCCGGTCGTCTGTTTTTGTATAAATCGAAGGATTATTGGAAATTTGGATCATTCTTATTCTTCGCATCTCTGGGATACGTTTCGTCTGTTAATTTTATCAGCTGGTCCGGTGTCTTGGCTCCTACAAGAATGTCCTGACAGGATTTTGCCAGATCATAACCCATATCGAATTTTGTAAAAGTCTGCCAGTTTCCAATTCCGCGTCCAGTCGTGAAAATCTTATACAGCTCCTGATTGGCGGTAGGAAGAGTGGATACGACAACGCCTTTGATCATTGGCAATCCGGGCTGCGCTGTAAAATATATTTGCTGGGTTTCTTTTGATCCAAGGTAATTGATAAGGGCTTTTGCTGCTTCCATCTTCTTGCAGGCGGACGTGATCACCATGGCTCCGGCATTCCACGAAACCACCTTGTCATTCCCGTCGAATGGGATTGCAAATCCACCGATATCATTGATATTATTCGGATATTTAGCGGCTATTGCATCGAGCATCCATGTCGCCTCGGGAATCATGGCTGTTGTTCCTTCTACCAGCGCTTTTTGACTGTCTTCATAGGTGTCGGTTAAAAAATTCTTGTTGATAAATCCCTTTTCTTTTAGTTCATTCAGTTTTTTAAATGAATCCAGATAAAATGTATTTTCTGACAATTTTGCCTTGTTTGTATTGACTAAGTTGAACCATTCCACCTGGCTCTTGTCTTTAAAGAACCGGTTAAACCCGACAAGAGGAATCATCTGAAGAGTCCAGGAATCCTTGCCTGCATAATAGAAAGGGGTGATTCCCGCAGCTTTGATCTTTTCTGCAGCGGTCAGCAATTCGGCCCATGTGGTGGGTACTTGAATATTCAGGCTGCTGAATACTTTTTTGTTGTAGAACATTCCGGCCAGATCCATCGCGCCGAACGGGACTCCATAAATCTTTCCCCCAGCGGAATATTCCGGAGCTTGAAGTACTTTCTCATCGAAGTTTTGTATCCAGGACATTCCGTCAAGAGCAACAATGTTCTTCAATCCGCCAAGATTCTGATTGACGTCGCTTACTCCATAGGCCTGCATGACATCGGGCAGTTCGCCGGAAGCGAATCTCGCTTTAAGGACGGCTTCGCCATCTGTGCCGCCTGCGATTTTTTCAACCTCTATCTCAAACCCGTTTTTCTCCTTGTTTGCTTCTATGTCCTTTACTACCGCTTCCCATCCAGTTAAATATGAATCCACATTAGTCAACAGGGATAATTTGACAACTTCTTTCTTTTCAATAGTAGATGATGACGATGCACTATTCGTATTCGAACTATTAACGGCAGTGCTATTGCATGCAACAGCGGAAATTGATAGAACCAAAGCAAAAGTTAAACACACCAAAGTTTTTAAACTTCGTTTCATTTCTCATCCTCCTTAGATTATATGTGATAGTTATTCATGGAAGTACTTCTATAATACAATTATAGAAGATTATGAATCAAACAGCACGGTAATATTTTTAAAATAACATGACATTTTTAAAATAATTTTTTAATATATTCTTTCGGTGTGACTCCGATCTTCTTTCTGAATGTTTTAATGAAATAGGAATAATCACTGAATCCACAGGAGAGGACGATTTCCTTCAGGTCCATTGTTCCCTCTTCCAACAAGGCTTTTGCTTTTTCAAGTCGGATGTTCGTCACAAAATCACAGAAACTGGTCCCTGTCTCCTCTTTGAACAACGTACTTAGATAAGCACAGCTTATCCCTATCTGCTCTGCGATATTTGAAAGGGATATCGGTTCCGCAAAATTATTCTTGATGAATCGAACCGCTTTTTTTACATACTCGGAATTTACATGATCCAAGTCGGAAGTCAAAGACTCCAGCAATCGGGTGAACAAAGTCCGAAACCAGACCCTTGTCTCATTAATCGTCTCTAACTGTGCAAGCATTTGATGAGGAGATTCCCGTCCGGGATAGATCACGGACAAATCAATCAAATGATCTTTGCAAACGCGATTGATTACACTTAAAAGGTCTCCGAAGATCAGCTGGTAGCTTGTTATGCTTAATCTCTGACTGATAATGGCATCAAATATAATATCTAAATGCATGGATAAATCATCGTTGTTTTTTGTTTTTATACAGGCCAGTATTCTCTTCTCTGCTTCTATGCTCAGTCCTTCCAACGATTCCTTTTCTTTTATATACGGAACATTTTTAAGAATACAGTTTTTGCCGGAATAGAACCGGTCTTTCAAATTCTTATCCGCTGCCTCGTATATTTTTGATATGTCTGATATGCTTGCACATAACTCACTGATGCTATAACTTGCTGATATGTTCATGAATTCTTTCAGACAAACAGATATTCTATAAAGCAATTCATTCATACGGTTCTCTATCTGAACCTTGCTGCGATAATTTGCGAAGGAAAGAACGATCACAAATTTTTCATTTGCGATATGGTTTATTATGCCGTTTCCAAAATCATTCAGCACCTCCTGTAAAATATTAATGATGGTATGTTCAAACATCGAAATATTTCTAAGGTTTTTTTCATTCATTGAAAACAGATAATTATCAATAACCATCACAATAATGGCGATGTTTTTCACATCCACTCTAATATCCAGTGTATCCATATGCTTTTTAATGACTTCTTCGTCCTTGTAAATTCCAATGAGCAGTTGAATCACAAACTTTTCTCTTAAAGCGGTTAAATTATCAACGGATTCGTTTTTTAGCTCATCCTCTTCGTTTTTATTGCTGGATAGCGCAATAGCGGTTTTCGCCCTTTCAAGAGCATCCAGCAGAGTGTCACGATTTAGCTCATGCTTTAAAATATAGTCTATCGCACCATTTTTCAAAATGTTTTTTACATATTTGAACTCATCATAATTGCTCATTACAATCAGTTTGACGTCCGGATATTTCTCTTTCAATTCATAGGATAATTGAAGTCCATCCATGATCGGCATCTGTACATCCGATAATACAATCTCCGGATTCATTTTTTTGATCATTCCAAGGGCTTCCACCCCGTTCAGCGCTTCTCCACATAGAATGAAACCCTTCTCTTCCCAGTTCAGAAGCGTTTTTAATTTTGTTCTTAGTAATATTTCATCATCAACAATCAGTACCTTAAGCAAATTTTTCTACCTCTCCGGAATGAATAACCGGTATTGTCACTTCAACCACAGTAAAAATGTCCGGTTCACTGATAATAGAAACCCCATATTCTTCTCCGAAATGCAATTTGATTCTGGAAATAACATTACGGATTCCAATACTATCAGAATCCACTTCCGTATGCATTAATTCTTCTATTTTATTCTCGCTGATTCCCACTCCATTGTCACGGATTCTGATCTTCAGACAGTTTTCGTCCTTGAATATTTTTATTGTTATGATACCGCGTGTTTGCATCGGGGCAATTCCATGTACGATTGCATTTTCTACAATCGGCTGAAGGAGCAGTTTCAGGATCATGCAGTCGATCACACCATCCTCGATGGTAAAATCAGCGATGAATTTATTGCTGTATTTATAGCTTTGGATCGTCAGATAGCTTTTAATATATTGAATTTCTTCTCCAACGCTTATAAAAGATCGGTCTTGCATGTTGATATGCAAAAGCACAGACAACGACTCGGAAACTTTTTTAATGTTTTTAGCGCCTTGAATTTCAGCAAGAAAATTGATTGTATTTAATGTATTATATAGAAAATGCGGATTAATTTGGGATTGCAATGCTTTGATCTCCAATTTTCGCTTATCTTTCTCTGCTTTTTTAATATCGTCAATCAGGTTTTTTATTCTTGCAACCATATTGTTGAATTGCTGATATAATTGTCCGATTTCATCGTTGGTGGTGATGATGATTGAAATATTGAGGCTATCCCTGTCAATATTTTTTATCGCCTTGTTCAGCTTTAATATATTCCTTGTCAGGATTGACATGATCATAAAGGTCATGATGGTTGCAATGATACAAAACAAAGCTGAAATGATGATATTTGCGTTACGCGTCTTATAAAAGTCGGATAGAAGCATGTCTTTTGGGATTAACGCCACCGTGGTCCATCCTGTGAACAGGGAGGTTGAATAAATAACCAGCACATCTTTGTCCGATACCTTCGTATACATATGCCCTTTATCGGAGTCAATGTTGTTGAATATTCTTTTTATCTCGTTATCGCTGAATGTGGATGGCAGTTTACTGGGTTCCGGTTTATAAATGAATTCCCCCGTTTTTTTATCAATAATCAGCACAGACCCATAATTTTCCAGATCAATATTAAATATGTCCTGTAATATTTCGCATCGAATATCCGCGATGGCAAACCCGAGCACATAATTATTGCTGATGTCCAGGATTGGCTTGCATACCGATATGGTCCTGTCTGTATAATCATTTTCACGATCTCCATCGGTTGGCGAGATGGAATGAGGAGGTATTAAAACCGTTTTTCCTTCTTTGTTTAAGAGTTCATTATACCAAGTCTGTTCTTTCAGCTGTTCAAGGGAGGGCATAAACCCATTGACAAAGGATCGACCGTCCAATCCGGTCACCATTAATCCTTTGATATATTTTTTATAGCTATATAGCCCGTGCAGATAATTTTCTACCTTCCGGTTGTCATCCAGAAGCTCCTTATCGGAATTATAGTCTGACAATTCTTTTGAATAAACACTCACAATATTACCTTTGTTTGTTACAACAGACGAAATAATCGAATTGATATCCTCCAGTACAATTTCGAAGTTGTTCGTTGATACGTTGATCATTTCATTCACATGGGTCAAAGACATCTCTTCTGCATTTTTATATGTAGTGGTATACCAAAGGTACATTGTCAAGGAAGTGAATATAAAAACAAGCGTCATTGTTGATAATAAGAATTTATATTTGATGCTTCTGAATTGTTTTTTATTCATCTGCAAACTCCTTTGAAAATGGAACATGGGGACGGTTCTTTTGTTTCATTAACGAAATAAAATGAAACAAAAGAACCGTCCCCAT
>CAZJXH010000182.1:0-7787 GCA_964549475.1 uncultured Oscillospiraceae bacterium | reverse complement strand
GGGGACGGTTCTTATATTGCATAAACGGAATAAAATGAAATATAAGAACCGTCCCTATATTGCACAAGAACCGTCCCCATATTGCACCCATGTTCCAGACGGATTTTTTTTATTTTTAAAAAACCCTTGACTTGGAGTTGACTCCAAGTGCTACAATCAGAGGTGAAACAAATGCGTAACACTTTTCAGAGGAGAACGACAAATGAAAAAATTAGGGTTCGGGTTTATGCGCCTGCCGTTATTCGATAAAGACGACCAGACGAGTGTGGATATGGATACATTGTGTAAAATGGTGGACACTTTCCTGGACAGAGGCTTCACCTATTTTGATACAGCGTACATGTATCACAATTTCACAAGCGAAATCGCTTTACGCGAGTCATTGGTAAAGCGCCACCCAAGAGACTGTTTTACGGTCGCCACAAAAATGCCAACCATGTTCTTGAAAGACGAGGGGGATATGGAACGGATTTGGGACGAGCAGCTCGAAAAGTGCGGCGTGGACTATTTTGATTATTACCTGTTGCACAACCTTGGCGTATCCCACTATGAAATCGCCAAGAAATTCAATGCATTCGAATTCATACAGCAGAAAAAGAAGGAAGGGAAAATTCGTCGTATCGGATTTTCCTATCACGACAATGCCGATCTGCTGGACGAGATTCTGACCGCACACCCCGAAGTGGATTTTGTCCAGTTGCAGATCAATTATCTGGATTGGGACAACGAAAGCATCCAGTCCGGAAAATGTTACGAGGTTGCAGGAAAACACGGCAAGCCGGTTGTTGTAATGGAACCGGTCAAAGGCGGAACGCTCGCCGATGTTCCGGCGAAGGCGGCGGAACTGTTCAAAGGGGTTCACCCGGAGCTGTCTATTCCATCATGGGCTGTTCGCTTTGCGGCAAGCCCGGAAAATGTCATGACAGTGCTCAGCGGCATGACAAGCATGGACCAGCTGCTTGACAACACCAGCTATATGCAAGATTTCAAGCCGTTTATGAAGGCGGAATATGACATGATCAGCCAGGCGGTGAAAATCATCAACGAATCCATTCTCGTTCCCTGTACCGCATGCGGATACTGCGTCGAAGGCTGTCCGGAAAACATTGCGATCCCGAACTATTTTGCATTGTATAATAACGAAAAACAGTCTCCGAACAGCGGATTTTCAGTACAGAGCGTTTATTATGGCAATTATGCGAAAACCTATGGCAGAGCATCCGCCTGCATCGATTGCAAACAGTGCGAGCGAGCCTGCCCGCAGCATATTGAAATAACACGATTCCTAAAAGATGTGGCAGCCACTTTTGAGTGAAACAGGCTCAGCCTGTAATATCAAATAATGTGGTGCAATACGATATGGACCCTATTGGAGGCGCTGATATGACCATTGCAGAAATTGGAAAAAAATTCGACCTGACGCCAGATACACTGCGTTACTATGAGCGCGTCGGATTGATCCCGGACGTGAAACGCAAATCGAATGGGATTCGCGACTACTCGGAAGAAGACTGCCACTGGGTCGAGTTTATCAAGTGCATGAGAAGCGCAGGCTTGCCGATTGAAGTGCTGATCGAATACATCAAACTGTTTCAGCAGGGGGATGCGACCATCGATGAAAGAAAAGCACTTTTAATGGAACAGCGCGAACAGCTCATTGCACGAATGGATGATATGCACAGAACACTTGAAAGGCTCGATCGTAAAATCGAACGCTATAATCAGATGGCCATGCCTGCGGAAAACGAACTGAAAAAGCCGCAATGTTGAATTTGGATTCAACTTTACGGCTTCATTTCTATTAAAACCCGTTTGCATTATTGCATGCGCTTGATGGGTTGCAATATGGGGACGGTTCTTGTGTTGCATAAACAAAACAAAATGCAACACAAGAACCGTCCCCATATTGCACCCATATTGCACAAGAACCATCCCCATGTTCCACCCATGTTCCATTTGCGGAGTTTTCACACACCCTGTCGCAAGCGATTGCCTTGAATTTTCTCTTTTAGCTTGACATTGTATTACATTTTTTTTATTATGTTAGGGAACTAACATTATCAGGAAATCAAAGCGGAGCAGATAAGCTAATAAATGGGGAGGTGTGGCATGGAATGCGACAAACACATTGGATTTGAGATTCAGACGCTGTCCAACCTGATCAAGCGTTATTTTGACCAATCCGTGACAGAAAAGCATATTGACAAGATCACAGGTCTTCACAGGCGTGTGATCGGATATCTCTATCGCAACCAGGACAGGGATATTTTTCAAAGGGACCTGGAGATGGAATTCTCCATCCGCCGATCCACTGCGACCGTAATATTGCAGCTGATGGAGAAAAATACGCTGATTACCCGTCAAAGTGTGGATTATGATAA
Source organism: uncultured Oscillospiraceae bacterium (assembly GCA_964549475.1). Classification (GTDB taxonomy): domain Bacteria; phylum Bacillota; class Clostridia; order Saccharofermentanales; family UBA5734; genus JBBQKF01. The sequence goes on along the minus strand of CAZJXH010000182.1, from coordinate 5,406 downwards.
AAGACTCAAAAAGCTTCAACTGACGCCAAAAGCACTGGAGATCCAGGCATTGGTCGCAAAGGAAATCGACCGGTTTGAGATTCATCTGTCACGGGGGCTTTCGGAAAAAGAACGGGCCGCTTTTTTCAAAACAATGAAAAAAATCCGAAGCAACATCGAGACGATGATATAGACAAAGAATTAGAAATAAATAACAACCGATAGAAAACAACAAGCGATGAACAACAAGCGATGAACAGCAAGCGATGAACAACAAGCGATGAACAACAAGCAATGAACAACAAGCAATGAACAACAAGCAATGAACAGCGGAAGGACCTGTAAACATGATCAAACAACTGGCATATTCCATACGAGAATACAAAAAGGACTCCATCCTGGCACCAATCTTTGTGACGATGGAGGTGGTACTCGAAGTCATCATCCCTTTTTTAATGGCAAAATTAATCGACAACGGAATCGATGCCGGAAATATGCCGTATATCCTCAAAACAGGCGCTGCTCTTGTGCTGTGCTGTGCGGTTTCCATGCTGTTCGGGGCATTGTCCGGTCAAAGCGCAGCGAAAGCGTCGGCTGGATTCGCCGGGAACCTGCGTCGTGATGCATTTTACAACATACAAAAATTTTCTTTTGCCAATATTGACAAATTCTCGACAGCCAGCATTGTGACAAGACTGACAACCGATGTGACAAATGTTCAGAATGCCTACCAGATGATTATCCGGGTGGCGGTCCGCGGTCCCGCCATGATGATTTTTTCCTTGATCATGGCTTTCAGCGTCAATGCAAGCCTGTCGGTCATTTTCCTTTGTGCGATCCCGGTGCTTGGCACAGGTCTGTTTTTCATCATGTCAGGAGCCCATCCGATTTTCAAACGCGTTTTCCGGACGTATGACAAATTGAACAGCGTGGTCGGCGAGAACCTGCACGGTATCCGTGTGGTCAAGTCGTTTGTGCGGGAGGCACACGAGACGGAAAAATTCAACCATGTTTCCGAAAGCATTTATAAAGACTTCACAAAAGCGGAGAAAAGACTGGCCTTCAATATGCCGCTGATGCAGTTTTGCATGTATGCCTGCATCCTGTTTATCTCCTGGTTCGGCGCACGGCTGATCGTCGGTTCCGCGATGACAACAGGCCAGCTGATGAGCCTGATCTCCTACGCATCGCAGATTCTGATCAGCCTGATGATGCTGTCCATGGTGTTTGTCATGATTATTATCTCCCGCGCCTCCGCAGAAAGGATTGCAGAAATTCTTACAGAGGAAAGCGATTTGAAAAACAACGAGAATCCAGTCTGCGCGGTTCCAAACGGATCGGTCCGTTTTGATCACGTGAATTTCAGTTATACAAAGGATCCCGCCAAACTCTGCCTTTTTGATATCAACCTGGATATCGCACCGGGGGAGACGGTGGGAATCATCGGCGGCACCGGTTCGTCCAAGACCAGTCTGGTCCAGCTGATTCCGAGACTGTATGACGCAACATCCGGAACGGTTTCCATCGGAGGAATCGATGTAAAAAAATACGATATTGAAACGCTTCGCAATGAAGTCGCTGTGGTGCTTCAAAAGAATGTGCTCTTTTCAGGCACGATCAAGGAGAATTTGCGCTGGGGCTGCGAGGATGCGAGCGAGGAGGAGCTTATCCGCGTTTGCCGGCTTGTCCAGGCGCACGACTTCATCCTTTCTTTCCCGGATGGATATGACACTCATATCGAACAGGGCGGAACGAACGTGTCCGGAGGCCAGAAACAACGGCTGTGTATCGCTCGGGCTTTGCTGAAAAAACCGAAAATCATCATTCTGGACGACTCGACCAGTGCGGTTGACACCAAAACCGACATGCTGATCCGCAAGGCGTTCCGCAAGGAGATCCCGGGTACGACGAAAATCATCATTGCACAGCGGATTTCCTCCATCGAGGACGCCGACCGGATCGTTGTCCTGGACAACGGCAGGATCGATGGAATCGGAGACCATCGGAGTCTTCTTGAGAACAATAAGATTTATCAGGAGGTTTATTATTCCCAGCTGAAAGGAGGCGCAAAGAAATGACAAGTGATAGAAAAAATAGGCGTAATACGGACAATGACAATCCTGCAGCCTCCAGCCAGAAGCCCGGAAATACGACGCCATCAAGGCCGAAACCAAGCAGCAAAACAATTAAAAGACTTCTTTCCTATCTAGGGAACTATAAAGCGCGTTTTACCCTTGTTCTTATTTGCATTATCATCAGCGCACTTGCGGGTGTCATCGGCGCCTTGTTCTTGCAGGTGCTTATTGACGACTACATCACTCCGCTGCTTTTGGTGAAAAATCCGGTTTTTACCGGGCTGCTGAAAGCCGTTGCGGCAATGGCCGGAATCTATTCCATTGGTATTGTGTCCACGCTGCTTTACAACCGGCTGATGGTTACAATCGCCCAGGGGATTCTCAAAAAGATCCGCGACGAGATGTTTGCCCATATGCAGAAACTGCCGATTCGATATTTTGACAGCAATACTCATGGAAATGTCATGAGCCATTACACCAATGATGCGGATACTCTGCGGCAAATGCTCGCGCAGAGCGTGCCCCAGATGTTTTCTTCCGTCATCATCATTTTATCGGTGTTTTTTGCCATGCTTTTCACCAGCCTCTACCTGACGGGATTCGTGCTGCTATTTGTGGCCTTCATGACATTTACTGCAAAAAAGATCGGTGGAAAAAGCGGCGCGTATTTCATTCGGCAGCAGGCTTCCATGGGCGCGCTGAATGGATATGTCGAAGAAATGACCAACGGACAGAAAGTGATCAAAGTGTTCTGCCATGAGAAACAGGCAAAAGAGGAATTTGACCGGCGCAATGAAGAGCTTTGCAGGTATGCGACAGAAGCCAACCGATTTGCCAATATCCTGATGCCCATCATGGGGAATCTTGGCCATCTGCAATATGTCTCCATCGCTATCATGGGCGGCGCTCTGGCGATCAGCGGCATCGGCGGCCTCACACTCGGCGGGATTGCCGCATTTCTGCAGCTTTCCAGAAGCTTCACCATGCCAGTCAGCCAGATCTCCCAGCAGCTCAATTCCATTGTCATGGCACTGGCCGGAGCGGAACGCATTTTTAAACTGATGGACGAGAAAGAAGAAACCGATGACGGGTATGTCACCCTTGTCAATGCGGCATACAAGGAGGGCGTTTTGACCGAAATGCCCGGCCATACGGGCTTATGGGCATGGAAACATCCGCATGTCGATGGAACCGTCACATATACCGAGTTGACAGGAGACGTGCATTTCTATGACGTGGATTTCGGCTATGATGAAAACAAACGAGTTCTTCACAACATCACGCTTTATGCGCAGCCGGGGCAGAAGGTCGCTTTTGTCGGCGCGACCGGCGCGGGAAAGACCACCATCGCCAATCTGATCAACCGCTTTTATGATATAGCGGACGGCAAAATCCGTTACGATGGAATCAATATCAACAAGATAAAAAAAGACGACCTGCGCCGCTCCCTCGGCGTTGTTCTCCAGGACACCGACCTGTTCACCGGCACCATCATGGAAAACATCCGCTACGGCAGACTTGACGCGACAGACGAGGAATGCATCGAGGCAGCGAAACGGGCCAATGCGGACGGATTCATCTCCATGCTGCCGAAGGGGTATGATACGGTGATATCCGGCAATGCATCCGGGTTGTCGCAAGGACAGAGGCAGCTTTTATCGATCGCCAGGGTCGCAGTCGCCGACCCGCCGGTCATGATCCTGGATGAGGCCACCTCGAGCATCGACACGCGCACGGAGGCGATTGTGCAAAAAGGGATGGATGCGCTGATGCAGGGGCGGACCGTGTTTGTAATCGCGCACCGGTTGTCGACCGTGCAGAATTCCGATGTGATCATGGTACTGGAGTCGGGAGAGATCGTCGAGCGCGGAAGCCATGAGCAACTGATCGCCGATAACGGTCGATACGCCAGGCTATACACCGGCGCATTCGAAATGGAGTGAACGTTCGAAATGGAATAAACGTTCGAAATAAAACGTTCGAAATAAAACGTTCGAAATAAATCGGTTTTCGGAATGGAATCACAGAGAAAAATGGAAGGAATGCTGATATGATCAAGAATAACACACAACCAAATAAAAAATAGCAAAAGCAGCCGGGAATGCAACCGATTCGCAGCATGGCACCAAAGGGACAGGAGAACCAGAGGAACAATGAAAATAATTATCTGCAAAATGGGAACCGTCCCTTACGGCGAGGCGCTGAAACTCCAGTATGAACTGGTGGAAGCGCGTCAGAACAACCGGATCGGCAACACCCTGCTGCTGCTTTCCCATCCGCCGGTTCTGACCAAAGGCACCCGGACAGACGCGGCGAACATCTATCTGTCGGAAGAACAGCTTGCAGAAATCGGAATGAGCGTTTTCGAAGTGAACCGCGGCGGAGATGTCACTTATCATGGCCCGGGACAGATTATCGCGTATCCGATTGTTCAACTGAAGGACTTTGCGGAAGGAATCCGCTGGTTCATCCAGACCATGGAAAATTCCCTGATCGACCTGCTGTGGGAGGAATTCAGGATAAAGGCCCATTCCCGCAAGGATAAATACACCGGAGTATGGGTGGGAGACCGTAAAATCACCGCTTTCGGACTAGCTGTCCAGCATGGCGTTACGATGCACGGGTTTGCTTTCAATGTCAATACAAATCTGGATCATTTCAACGATATCAACCCCTGCGGTCTTTCGCTCGGAGTGACATCCGTAGCAAACGAACTGGGGCATGAGGCCGATCTGGACCGGACCTTCGACCTTGTTGCGGAAAGCCTTGCCAGCCATTTCGAATGGGCAATCGAATGGGTTTCACCCGAGGAACTAAAGGAGTCACTTAAGAATGGATGAAAACAAACCAAAAATCCAGCAAGAACCGATATTCAAGCCCAAACCCGCGTGGCTCAAGGTCGCAGCCAATACCGGAGAGACGAACCGGGCCGTGATGGATCTTTTGCAAACACTGGAACTGCATACAGTCTGCGAGGAGGCGAATTGCCCGAATTGTGGGGAATGCTTCGGCCGGGAAACCGCGACTTTTATGATTTTAGGAAAAACCTGTACAAGAAACTGTACTTTCTGTTGTGTCGGCAAAGGCATACCGGTCCGCCCTGATCCCGCAGAACCTTCACATATCGCCCAGGCGGTTGCACAGCTTGCGCTTCGCTATGTTGTTGTTACGTCGGTCACAAGAGACGACCTGCCGGATGGCGGTGCGGCCCACTTTGCAGCGGTGCTTCGTGCAATCCGGGAAAAGGCAGGCAATGAAACCCCTCAAACCACGGCCTCTGCTCCGGTCATCGAAGTGCTGATTCCGGATTTTCAAGGTGATGAAGAAGCCTTGCGGACGGTTGTGCAGGCAA
>CAZJXH010000181.1:0-7789 GCA_964549475.1 uncultured Oscillospiraceae bacterium | reverse complement strand
GAATTTTTGAAATAAAGATGCATCCCGTCCTCTAAATCAAGGTATCCGGAAACTTCGCCCGCGGTCAGCATTTCCTGTGCCTTCTCCCCGGAGACAAGCCGGGTGATGAAAAGCGGTTTTTCGGAGACGGATATGCTCTTCATCATCTCCTGGATCGTCGTATCCTTCTGGTATGCGGCAATGTCGACGATCGCCAGGGGAATCGAGCTGAAAAGCTCATGACTGTTCAGATTGGCAAATGCCATATTGAAAAAAGTCGCAAGGACGATGGGGAAAAGCAGCGTCCAGAACATCATCTCTTTGTCTCGCAGGACGCATTTCATTCGATACCGGAATACATGCCAAAACATAATGTTCTCCTCCTAATCCCGCAATTCTTTGCCGGTTATTTCAAGAAACACGTCATTCAACGTGGGTAGTTCAGAATAAACCCGGCCGTACGACAATTGTTTTTTTTGTAGAAAATCCAGCAGGTTGCGTAAATTGTTGTCGCCTTTGTTATATTTCATTATGATCTGGTCTTTATTCTGTTCCAGTTGTTTGAGATTCGGAAGCTTATTCAGTTCTTCCAGTATCCCGGCGGAAAGGTCCCTGATATCAAGAGTGATCTTCTCCCCCAGTTCGATACCCGCTTTCAGCTCTTCCTTCGACCCGATGGCGATGATCCTGCCTTTTTCCATGATGGCGATCCTGCTGCAGATCTGCTCTACTTCCTCCATATAGTGTGAAGTATAGATAATGGTCGCGCCCTGCTGGTTCAGCGCCTGAATCCCTTCCAGGATCTTGTTCCGGCTTTGAGGGTCGACCCCCACGGTCGGTTCGTCCAGGATGATCAGTTTGGGTTTGTGCGCGATGCCGCAGGCGATGTTGAGCCGTCGTAGAAGCCCCCCGCTTAATTTTTTCGGATAGAATTTCCGGAAGTCGTTCAATTCCACAAATTCAATCGCTTCTTCGACAAGAATCTTCCGCTTCGCCTTGTCTTTGATATATAATCCGCAGAAATAGTTGATATTTTCGTATACCGTCAGTTCTTGAAAAACCGCCACGTTCTGCATGATGATTCCGATATCCTGTTTAATGTCATAAGCGTCCGGCGCCATGGGTTTCCCGAAAATCTCGATCGATCCCTGTTCGTATTTAAGCAAAGACAGGATGCAATGAATTGTCGTCGTCTTTCCGGATCCGTTCGGGCCTAAAAGGCCATAGACCTCCCCTTCTTCCACTTCCATGCTGAAATGGTCAAGGGCGGTTAACGAGCCGTACTTTTTCACTAAGTCTGAAACTTTCAAAATCATACACATACCTCTTTTCAGATTGAATTATATCAATTGGGATATCTGTCAGATATCCATGGAACATCCCTGAGCGAGTCTCTGAACTATACTTTGCATTATACTGTATTCTACGGTTGAATCAACCGTTTTTTTATCTTAACCGAACGATTCGGGTGTTTTTATTCTAAATATTGAATCCTATTTCACTTTTCTAGCGCAGTAATTCTTTCGATCAGCTTGCACACCAGGTCGATTTTCTTAAGCGGCATCATCAGATAGTACCCATCGGCGACCGCTCTTGTTTTTTGGACGATATCCATGCAGAATTCCAGAGACAGGGCTTCGACTTCTTCCGGTGTTTTACCATATAGTTTCTCGACAAACTCTTCGGGGATATGGATTCCTGCGACCTCGTTGTTCAGGAACAATGCGTTTTTGTAGCTTGCGACAGGCATGATACCGAACAGGATTCGGACAGGCAGGATGTTTTTTGCATCCAGGGCATGTTGAATGGACTCCGCAGAGAACAAAGGCTGGGTCAAAAACAGGTCCGCGCCCTTATCGATTTTTTTTTGCGCTCGCTTCAGCTCGCTCTCGAACCGGTTGGAATTCACGTTCAGTGCGGCGGCGATCAGAAACGGGGATTGCTGTAGGACTTCTTCATTCAAGCTTTTGATGAAAGAAATCAATTGAAAGGAATTATAGGAAAACACCCCTTTCATTTCTCCCCGGTCTGTCTGTGGAATCGGATCGCCTGTCACAGCCAGGATGTTGTTGATATTCTCAATGGAGGCACCCAGCAGAGACGCTTTCAGCCCGATGTAATTCCGGTCTCTGCAGGAAAGGTGCGGAAGGGTGTCGATGCCGATTTCGCGCTTCACCTTCGCTGCAAGGAGAATGCTGTCCGCGCGAGTTCTTGCCAAAGGAGAATCTGCGATCGTAATGATATGAGCGCCTGCGTTCTTTGCTTTTTTTGCCGCGATTAGAAGAAAAGAGGCATCCGCATCCAAAGGAGGCTCCAATTCCACCGCAAGGATGGTTTTGCCTGCATGAAGCCTTTCCCGGAATAAATTGACCCGTGCCGTCTTGAATTCATGGGATTGATTGTCCAAGGAGGGGAAAACCCTCTCATGAGCAGTTTCCCGGGCAGGATTCCGAATCAGAAGGATCGCTTGCCGCATATGCTCCGGAGTCGTGCCGCAGCAGCCTCCCAGATAGTCGACTCCCGCCAGTCGCAGATCATTGAGTTTCCCGGCGAAATACCCGGCGTTGTCCTGAAAAACCGTTCGTCCGTTCACCGTTGCAGGATATCCTGCGTTTGGCATGGCGCACAGAGACTTCCCTTTCGGATCAATCTCTCGGAGAAGCTGCAGGATGTGGTTCGGACCGCAGACGCAGTTCAATCCGCAGCCGTCGATGTCCGGATTTTCGATGCTTTGCTTTAACAATGCTTTATAATACAGGCCTTTTCTGGTGTATCCATCCTGTGATACCGCGAAAGTGACCAGAATGACCGCATCGGGATTGGTTTTTTTAATCCATTCCACCGCCAGGAGGATCGGTTCATATTCTGCAAGCGTCTCAAAAATGAAACGGGTCGCCCCGTTTTTGACAAACTGTTCCGCGATAGACCGGTACTCTACTTTTATCGAAATTTCTTTGAAGCCTTCAACCGTCTCTGCGCTGGAATCTTTGTCTGTCTCTTGCGGTGGATTCCCGTTTTGTTTTTGATCAGAATCCTCATTTGTCCTGGAATTCGAATCCGGATCAAAATAACCGATATCGGCGAACACAAGTGCCGATGTGCCTTTTACCGCGGCTGTCGCAAGATCGAATCCATTCCGGAGAATCGTGTTCCGGGTGGATTCGTCGGGAAAATTCATCCGGTTTGCCCCGAAAGTATTCGTTTTAATCGCATCAACACCGGCATCCACATATTCTCTATGGATCCGGTATACCGTTTCCTGGTCGTTGATATTGCCCCGTTCACATGGTTCATTGTGAGTGCTTATTTTATGATAATAGGTACCAAACGCACCGTCGAAAATAATCGGTCCCAATTCCAGCCCTCCCTTATTCATATCGTTTTGTCACATATTGTAACAGATCTTCCCTGGTATTTGGAATTTTCTCACTAATGACCTGGTCCAGGCAATCATGGAGAATCGATCCGATCTTGCGTCCTTGCGGCAGCCCCGTTGCGATCAGATCATCTCCGTGGATCGCCAGGTCTTTTAATGAAAAGCACGCATGGTCTTTCAAAATATCTTGATAAATAACAAGAAGACGGTCCAGTGCAGTGATCCGATCCCTCATATTGGGATGCTGTCCCAGGACATCCGCTTTTTTCAATGCGATCAGGTCAATGAAAAAGTCCTCTGAAAACCGGTTCAGCACTCGTTTGACGGATTTCGTCTCGCACCGTATCTGAACGTCGTGATAAAAAATCAGGTCCAGCGCCCGTTTTTTCGTTTCGTTGTCGAATCGCATCCGGTCAAGAATGATTTTTGCGACCTCCGCACTGCGTTTCTGGTGTCCGTAAAAATGTCCGATTCCTTTTTCGTCCTCGGTATAAGTCATTGGTTTGGCGATATCATGAAAAAACGCGGCGATTCTCAAAGACAGCCGCGGCGGCACATTCGCCACGACGGTCATGGTGTGGGTGTACACATCGTAGGCATGATAAGGATTATTTTGTTGAAATTGGATCGTTGGAAGAATTTCCGGCAGGAAAACACCCAGAACCGGCGCATATGCGATCATGGCGGCTCCGATACAATCACCGCAGATCATTTTGGAGAACTCCGCAGTGATCCGTTCCATCGCCACTTCACGAATCGACTCTTTCAGTTTCAACAATGCCTCTTTGGTTTTAGACTCGATGTCAAACCCGAGAACCGACGCAAACCGCACGGCTCGCAGGATTCGAAGAGCGTCTTCCGCAAAGCGTTTCAGGGGGTCGCCCACACAGCGGATCCGTTTCTCGGCCAAGTCCTTCTGCCCGTTGAATGGATCGACTATTCCGGTTTCCGGGGAATACGCCATGGCGTTGATGGTAAAGTCTCTTCTTGACAGATCCTCTTGGATCGAACGGGTAAATGCAACCGTCGAAGGTCTTCTGCGGTCAAAGTATTCGCCATCGATCCGGTACGTTGTGATTTCGAAAGGATGGGAGTCCAGAAGGACCGTGACTGTGCCATGCTCGATACCGGTCTCAATCACCGGAACATCAGAAAATATTCTCTTCACTTCATCAGGAGTCGCATCGGTTGTTATATCAAAATCGTTTGGACGGATCCCCATCAGGGCGTCACGGACACACCCGCCTACCGCATAGGCTTCAAATCCATGCCGGGTTATTCTTGCTAATGCATTTGAAATTGATACGGGCAATGTCATTTCTGATATCCTCGTTTATCTATTTCGATGAAAGGTATAATCGTTCATCGGACAGAGGCTGTTCTCTTGAAAGTGTAACATGGAAAGAAACCGGATTCAAGTCTCCAGATATTCAGCCAGATCACCGATTGTGTCGAAAACAAACTCCGGTTTTATTTTGCTTTCGCAAATCTCCTGAAAAGACGCTTCCCCGGTCAATACAGCAATCCCCAGGATTCCGGCATTCCCGGCGAACGCCAGATCGGTGTAGATTCGGTCTCCCACCATGGCAAGCGCCTCCGGCCGGTAGCCATATGTGTCACGAACCATCTCGGCCATGGCGGTATCCGGCTTTCCAATGATCTTGACGGGTTTCTTCCCGGTGCAGGTCTCTATAAAAGCAAGAATGGAACCGCAGTCCGGAAGGACCCGCCCTTCCGCCAGCGGACAGACTTTGTCGGGATTGGCGACAAAGAAAGGAACCCCTCTCCGGATATAGTCGCATGCGATATCCAGTTTTTCGTACGTTAATGTGGTGTCAAAAGCAAGCAGTACGGCATCGATCGACTGTTCTCGTTTTTTAATGATTTTGATTCCCGCATCCGTCAGTTCCGATTCGAAATCCGGTGTCCCTACGGGAAACACGCAAACCGGACGATTTTTTTCGGATTTGAAATATTCTCCTAAATACTGGATCAAGGCATCGGTTGATGTCAACACATTTTCTCTCGTCACTGGAATCCCGATCCGATTCAGTCGCTGTACATAGTGTCCGGCACTATGGGAGGAGTTGTTGGTCAAGAAAATAAAACGCTGGCCTTTTAGCGCATGAAAAAACCGTTCTGCACCCGGAAGGAGTTCCTCCCCGATAGAGACGGTCCCGTCCATGTCCAGAAGCCAGCACTGGATGTTTTGAAGGCGACTTTTGCGATCCTTCTCATCGATGGTTGATTGGACTAGCATAATGCGCTCCTATTCCTCCGTCATCTTGCGAAACTCATTCTCATCAATAACCGGGACTCCCAGTTCAAGGGCTTTGCCGAGCTTGCTTCCCGCCTCTTCGCCGGCCAGCACATAACTGGTCTTCTTCGAAACACTGCCGGATACCTTTCCCTGATGGGATAAAATCACCGCAGTCGCCTCTTCCCGTGTCATCGCAGGCAGGGTTCCGGTCAATACAAATGTCATCCCTTCAAACCGGTTCGAGCGGATCTTGTCTTTCGCATCGGACCGCATTTGAACGCCCGCTTTTTTTAGCTGGTCGATCAAATGAATCGTCTGTTCCTGTGCAAAAAAGGACACGACCGCATTGGCGCTGATGTCGCCGAATTCCGGAAGCATCACAATATCCATACAGGATGCCTTCATCAGCGAATCCATCGAGTCAAAGTGGTTGGCAAGAATGGTTGCAGCGCGCACCCCGATGTTTCGGATCCCAAGGCCGTTGATCAGGCGTTCCAGAGAGTTCGACTTGGAGTTTTCGATGGACAGAAGCAGATTGTTCACGGATTTTTCGCCGAACCGCTCCAGGGAATTGAGCGCTTCTCTTTTCGCTGAAAGGAAATAAATTCCAGCAACTCCCTGAATTAAATTTTTTTCAAGAAGGGCTTCCAAAATGGACGGTCCCATTCCTTCGATATTCATCGCTTCTTTTGATACAAAATGCATCAGATGCCGAAGCAGCTGTGCCGGACACTCCACACCTGTACACCGGCTTGCGGCCTCGCCTGCTTCTCTGACAACCGGCGCACCGCAGACAGGACAATGGGTCGGCATGGCAAAAGCGACTGAGGCTGCAGGACGTTTCTCCCTGATGACCATGACAATCTCCGGGATTACATCCCCGGCTTTCTGAACCATGACCGCATCCCCTTCACGGATGTCTTTTTCAATAATGAAATCTTCGTTATGCAAAGTCGCCCGTGCAATCATCGATCCGGCAATCCGGACCGGGGTGAGTTTTGCGAGCGGAGTCAGTTTGCCTGTTCTCCCGACCTGGACCAGGATCTGCTCAATACGCGTTTCTTTTTGTTCCGGTGGATATTTGTATGCAACCGCCCATTTCGGCACTTTGCTAGTCGTTCCCAGAAGCTGGCGCGCAGCCAGGGAGTCCACCTTGACAACTGCTCCGTCAATGCCGTAATCCAATGTGCCGCGCACAGAAGCGATGTCTTCGATGGATTGCCAAATCTCATCCTCCGTCTTGCACTTCTTGTAAGACGGGCTTGCGACAAACCCATTCTCATTCAGCCAATCCAGGCTCTGCGAATGGGTTTCGAAATGTTTCCCCTCGATTCCTTGAATATTGAAAACAAACAATTCCAGCTTCCGGCTGGCGGTGATAGAGGAATCCAGCTGGCGCAGCGATCCTGCGGCGGCATTCCTCGGATTGGCAAACACTTTTTCGTCGTCTTCTTCCTGTCGCTCATTCAATGCCAGAAACGCCGAATTCGGCATGTAGATCTCTCCGCGGACCTCCATGAAAGGCACCGCCTCCTTGAGCCGGGCCGGCACGCTTTGGATTGTGCGGACATTCTCGGTCACGTCTTCCCCGACAAAGCCGTCTCCTCTTGTAGAAGCACGGATCAGGACACCGTTCTCATATTCCAGCGCTACGGACAATCCGTCGATTTTCCGTTCAACGACAAACTCCGCATCCTGCATCTGTTCGATGATTTTATCTAAAAAAGACCGCAGTTCCTGCTCGCTAAAAACATCCATCAAGCTTTGCATCGGTAATCGATGGGTCACTTTCTTCAGATCGTCTTTCGTCCTCCCGCCGACTTTCTGGGTAGGCGAGTCCGGATCCGCAAAAATTGGATACTGCTCTTCAAGCGTTTCGAGCTGGCGCAATAGCTGGTCATATTCCGTATCGGAAATTTCGGGCGAATCCATATCGTAATATCGCTCGTTGTGATATTTTATTTTCTCCCTCAATGCTTCAATCTGCTTCCAAACATCCATACTTTTCTTTATTTCCCTTTCGTTTTTGATGCAATAAAATACACCGCAGGGAGGAGAACCGCCGCAGTCAACGCAACCCCCCATACCAGGACCGGCCAATGAAGAAGGGAAACGCCAAAAACCAAAGATTTCCCGGGAATTTCAATCCAGGGAAAAAAAATCCCCGTATCCAA
>CAZJXH010000180.1:0-7882 GCA_964549475.1 uncultured Oscillospiraceae bacterium | reverse complement strand
CAGGACAGCAGCTCTCCCGACTCAAAAACGATTTCTGATTGCATTATTAGTGCTAAAGAGCTTTTTGGTTCAATGGCATCGATACATAATGGCCCTTTATCAGGAGAGGGAACATCCTCGGATGGTAGATTTGATGTCGCTTTTGCGGGGTATGTCGATGCGACCGAAGGAGAGCCATCTTATGATGATAGTGCCGATCATTTGAATTTTAATATCATGCCTGATTATGAACTGAAAGTGGTAAGGCCGTTGATGACTCACCAGGGAATGGGTTATTTGAGTAGGGCATTTACTCCTACATCAGAATTTAAGGATATAGATTTTGATAAAACCAGATCGCGTTCAATAGTTTATGGACATACGGGCTTTATTAATACCCAAGGTACTTCGTTGGACATTAATAATCAGGTATATTACGCAAAAGAGTATTATATGATGCAGCAGTTGCAAAAGTTATATCTTGATACATCGGTGACAGTGACATCAATTGAGTATTGGAATGATTCGACATATTTAACATTGAACCAGGCGCTTAATTCAAACTACAATTTTAAGGAAGCAAGGATAAAAATCGTATATTCTAATGGTTTGACTATTTATTCAAATTTTAAACCAAGTAACACATGGAATGTTACGTTGGATAGTGTAGTGTATAGTCTTGATACCAATGGATGGGTAGCCAAGAAGGGCACGGATCTTCTCAATTATTCATGTTTGGTTAATGGAAACAGAGTGGATTATGTCGACTGTGCAGATTATACTTTTGCAGATGGAAGAGGCGTAAGCACTAATTTTGGTGGTTTTACCACAAAAGGAATGTATTTAAAGAAAAAAGGTACAGGAGACACAACTTCACCTGTAATTACTAATATCAGAACTGTTGATATTAATGATACCTTTGTGGAGGTTAATGCAGATGCAAATGAAAATACCTATTTTACAGTTGAGTATGGCACAACGACCAGTCTCGGGAGTAAATCGGAGCCGACCCTCGGATTTGTAAAAAATGGGGAAGTAAAGATTGAAGGGTTAATTGAAAATACAAGGTATTATTTTAAAGTGGTCACTGTAGACAAATCACAGAATAGTTCTGAGTCTGAAATATATTCATTTTATACACTCCCTGCAGCGAATATTGCAAGCGCTCAATATAGTTCAACACAAGGTGGAAACAACTGGTATTACCAGTATTTGAGCGGCGGTACATTTGCAAATATGACATATGATACAACAAATGGATATTGGTATGCACCTGGTGACACTGATTGCAAAATTTATAATAATGCTGCACACCCCGGTTCAACTATTGACGCTGTAAGAAAATGGGTTGCACCAAATACTGGCTATATTAAAATATATAGCGAAATCACCAAGCCTAATAGCTCTGACGAAACATACAACGGGGTATATTGCTCAATCATAGAAAACAATCACAGTTTATACAATCTGCATATCAATAGAGGTGATTTTAAAAAAACATATACTTACAGTCGGATTGTGTTTGTAAATTCAGGAGATGCAATCTATTTCATCGTTAATTCCAGAGGAAATAAGGGCTATGACTATACAAGCTGGAATCCAAGAATAACATATTTATCAAAGATATCATATAATGCAGGTGCTGATTTTACAGGAGATAATGGGACATATTCATGGTATTATAAAAGTTATAGCGGCTCAAGTTTTACTGATATGATCTATGATGATGTTAATTCTAAATGGGAGGAAAATGGTGCTGAAATATATTCATCCTGGATGAAACCGTCATCAACGGATGATGCATGTAGGATATGGGTTGCTCCTGAAGCCGGACAAGTACGTATTACTGGGACTGTAAGGAAAAGGGTATCAGGCGGTGATGGAGTGAATGTGTATATAATAAATGACAATCGTCCGATATGGAGTAATGTATTAGCGGGAACTGATACTACAGGTTATAGCACGGATGTATATACCCATGTGGAAAAAGACGAAATCATTGTTTTCAAGGTTAATTGCAGTGGCACAGCTACATCCGATGATACAGATTGGGAGCCTGTCGTTTCGTATGCGTCTCTAAAAAATTCAGTATCAGGGTATTCATCTGTTCAAGGAGAAAATAACTGGTACTATCAAAAGTGGGATGGAACAAGCTATACCAATCTTGCGTATAATAATAACACCGAGCACTGGGAGTATCCTACTTGGCTTGTGGTCGCGCCGACTTATATGCATCCGGAGGATACATATGATGCTGTAAGAAAATGGGTTGCGCCACAGGACGGCATTGTGGAAATATATGGCTATTTTAATCTTGCATCTACAGGAGGAGATGGAACGATTGCAAGTATACTGGTAAATGATAAACAATGCTTGCAGCAAACAATTACGTCAACTACCCCCAGCTATTACGCTGTCAAGGTTTCCGTAACGGCTGGTGATTCTGTTTATCTGCGTCTTAATAAAAACTCAAGCATATCTTGTGATGCTACATATTGGACTTCGAATATCGAATATGCTAAAAATGAGTTTCGAGGAGAAGATATAAGTGGAGTTCAGGGGCTGAATGGCTGGTACTATATGAAATACGACGGCAATTCATATACCAATCTGACTAACTGGGATAATACCAATAAGATTTGGACATATTTAACATATCTACGGGTGGGAGGAACTTCATATCATCCTGAAACTAATTATGATGCCGTCAGGATGTGGAAAGCTCCATATAGCGGTACGGTTTATATAAGGACAAGCTCGGCAACACATACAAGTGGTGGCGACGGTGTTAATGTCATTGTCATGAAGGGCGGTACAACCACCTTGTGGAACCGATATATTACAGATTTTAAATCATCTTATGAAACATCGGGCAAATATACTGCGATGATGCACATTGAAAAAATCGATGTTACCATGGGCGACGAGGTGTATTTTAGGGTAAACAAAAATGGCAATATAACAAATGATAGCTCTGATTTATTTATAAAAATATGGTATGGCAAATAATTGCTAATGCTAGTAAAAACAAAAAGTCAAAAACCATATAACCCTATAATCGGCAAGTAGTCGATTATAGGGTTATATAAAGAATAGTGTTTCACAAGTATTATACTAATTGTCACAAGACATGAACTTGGAAATATTTTAAACGATTAATGGAGTAATTATCAATGACAAAAAAAGAATATCAAGAATTAGCCGACAAGGCATTTGTTCTTTATAAAAAAGCGAATATTATTTTAACCGAAAAGGAAAAAGCAAATTTAGAAATTACTGATTATGCCCTCGGTGATGTTTATGCAACCGGAACAGAAATCATTATTTATGTGAATACTGAGCGATGCTGTGCAAAGGAAATGGCATTATTGCCTTTTCAGACCTGTCCTGAACATCGGCATGCCCCAATTAATGATATAAATTATCCTGGTAAAGAAGAGACTTTTCGCTGTCGTTATGGCAAGGTGCTTTTGTATGTAGAGGGAAAGCCAGCTGTAAATCCGCAAGCACAACACCCAAAGGGTGTTTATACTATTTTTCATGAAATTGTACTCTTGCCTGGTCAGCAATACACAATGCAGCCTGATACGATTCATTGGTTTCAAGCCGGTGAGGATGGTGCTGTTATTAGCGAATTTTCTACCACCAGTTATGACGAATGTGATATTTTTACTGATCCCAATATAATACGTACACCTAAGATTGATAAATAAGAGCCATATTTGGATTTTATATTGTTTAATGAAATATCATGATGAGTAAGACTATAAAAACAGTAAAACATTTGTTAAGAGGAGTTTTCACAATGTCAAAGAAAAAGTTATTAGTTATAATCATCAACCATTTCGATCTGGCATGGCGGCGCTGTTTTGACCGTAAGATTGAATTCGAGGGAAAGTTTTTCGTTTCATATATTGACTTGCAAAAATATAATATTTTAGGGAATCTTAAACTGGCACAGCAATTTAAAGGGTATAAATTCAACGTCGAAACTGTTGCTGTTATGCGAAATTTCCTTGAAAGAAATCCTGAAAAGCTTCCGGAAATTAAGAAACTGTTTGAAGAAGGAAGACTTTACATACCATTAAGCGGAGACAATATTATAGATACAAACATGGTGCTTGGCGAAAGCATTATCAGGAATTTTCTAACAGGGATGCTTTGGACAGAGGAAAATTTTAACTATACACCAAGGCAGGCGGTGAGAAACGATGCTTTTGGGAATAGTGCACAATTACCGCAAATATTACGCGGATGCGGCATTAAATGGGTTACAGGATTAAGCTATTCATCTTGTAAAGGGAAATATTGGCGCGGACTTGACGGAAGTATAGTCTTGCAGGAGACCTTACCGGGAGTTGGCAATGGCGGAGGATGGAAAAAATATGCTCCTTGTCCCGATTGTTGCGGAACAGGGGAGATATTGAGAAACGTATGTAAAACATGCGAAGGGCTTGGAATCGACAGAGAATGGATGGGAGAATCCATTTACAATATTCAATTAAATGAAAATGCTTTCGGAAATTATGATGCAGGCTTTGTAACAGTTGGAGGAGAAGAGCTCATTCCGAGTATTAAAACGATAGAATGGGTAAACAGTCAACAGGATGCTTATGATGTGTCCTTTGCTGTGCTAGAGGAAGCGTATCCTTATGTAGAAAATCTGCTAAATAATATGGAGAATTTGGACGAATATGATTTCCACAACTCGGTGGAATTGAATCCAAACAATACAGGATGTTATGTAACACGCATCAAGACAAAACAGATTGCACGAAGACAGGAATATGCATTATTGAATTTGGAAGTGCTCGCAGCACTTTCATCTATCCTTACGAGACAGTATCCGAAGACGGAATTAAAGGAGTTGTGGAGAAAATTATTTTTCACATTAGCCCACGATTCAATTACCGGTGAACATGTGGATGATGTTTATTTTGATTTGCAGGAGATTTGGCCTGAAATTGACGCAGGCATCAATGCGTTGTTTCACGGTATTACTGAAAAGGCCGTCAAAGAAACCCGTAACGCCGTTTCCGTTTTGAATTTGACCGGTGATCGTGTTACGGAGATGGTTTCCATTGAGAGAGAAAATTCAAACAACAGATTACTGCTTTTGGATGAGGAAGGAAATCGAATCAAACCGGTTGAAATCTCTAAGACGGATAATAAGGTGATATTTAAACTGTTAATCAAGGATATCCAGCCCTTCACGTCAAAAATCTTTAATATTGAACAAGAAGAGAATCCGGTAGATTTCGTTGATGTCGATGAATCGAAAAACAGTACAACAGATAAACTGACAACATTGGTCACTGCCCAAACGAACATACTGCAAACGTCAGAGAATCAGCAAACTACTGAAGAAAATATCGACCAAACTGTTTACTGTATTGAGAACGACAGATATATTGTTGAGGCCGACCGTTTCGGGCTGATCAGTATATTTGATAAAAAGATCAACCGGATAATCTCTAAGGCAACTGAATATAGGCCCGGAGAATATATTCTCGAGCATGATGAAGGTTCTCCGTGGGCGACGCTCAGTAAAGATATGGCAAGAATCCCGTTATCCAAATTTACGCGGCTGATGAAGGTTGCTAAAGAAGATAGCTGTCAGAGAATGACCTTCCGCATCGTTGATATGGACGTTGTGACCTCGTATGCAATTAACGCGTTTCGGATAGAGTACTCGGTTACGCTTTATGAGGGACTGGATCGTATAGAATTTCAATCGAATGTGAGGTGGGACGATTACAATCATCGCTTGAAAGTGGCCATGCCGGTTAATGCGGAAGGATGTTATAAATATGAGATTCCTTACGGAATACTTGACAGGAAATCCTATGAACCTTCCTTCTACTGGGCTGGAAGCAGCGGTGATTGGCCTGCAATCAATTGGGCGGGTGTAGAAAGCGATCATTTCAGCGCAGCTTTGCTAAATAAGGGAACTCCGTCATACAGAATGGAAAAAAGTAAAATCGAGGGGGAAACGATGTTTCTGTCGGTTTTACGAAGCCCCTGTATCCCCACCTACCTTCATGAACCGGATTCTTACAGCATGACAAAATGGGACGGAATGCGTGATTCGGGGAAGCATAGCTTTGAATATGCACTTGTATCATATGACACTGCATTTTGTGACAGCAGTGTTGTTGCTGATGCGAATATATATAACAATGGTCTGTACGCCGTATCAGGCAGATTAGATTTGCCTTTTGCTCCGCAAATCATTTCTGATAATGTCCGTATATCATCTATTAAAAAAGGCGAAAAAGATGACAGCCTGATTGTGAGGCTTGTAGAGTATCGTGGCAGAGTTGGTAAAGTGGGAATTAAGGTGCCGAAAGGTTTTTCCAGCGTCTACCAGGTTAACCTACTGGAACGCGAACCTCTGCTCTTGGAACGAAGGGAGAATGATTTGGATTTTGAAATCAAACCGTTTGAGATAACGACCTTAAAGTTTGAATAAACATATATTGGAGGCAGAAGAGAATGATTCGTAAGCAAAATGAAATGAACAAAAAGGTAGTAAATCAATGCCATGGAGGCGTGGGTGAGCTGGCATGCGAGCATATTTTGATTCCCGACGATAGCAAACTTGGCATCAAATTTATGCACCATGACATAATCAGTGTCGGTGCGTCAATCGGAGAACACGTGCATGACGGCTCAGAAGAAGTGTATTACATCATAAAAGGACAGGGTACTATGATTATGGACGGAGAAAACACGCTGGTCGGCCAGGGAGATGTGTCCATCGTACTGTCTGGCCATAGCCACGGTATTGTGAACAGTGGAAATGAGCCGCTGGTCGTTATTGTAGTTTGTATTTAAAAATCGGAACAAACAAGGGGGAGACGATTATGTTAAATATTGGATTTATCGGAGCGGGAAGAGTAACCAGACACCATGTAGCGACAATAAAAAGCAGACCGGATTTATTTTGCCTGAAAGCAGTGGCGGATTTGAGTCTCGAAAGTCGGGAATATGCAAAAGAGAATTACCATCTGCAGAATATTTATACGAATTATCAGGAGATGCTGAAGGATAAAGAGATTGACGCTGTTCTCGTTGCCGTTCCTCATGACGTTCATGTTCCGTTATGTGTGGACGCTTTTTCAGCTGGTAAACATGTTTTAGTAGAAAAGCCGATTGCAAGGACTTCAGAAGAGGCGGACTGTATTATTAAAGCTGCTGAAAAAGCAAATAAAGTATTGCTGGTTGGTCATAACGAACGGTATATGCCTCAGCACGCAAAGATTAAAGAGATACTGGATAATAAGGAAATAGGCCCAGTATTTTGCGCTCGTACGGATCACTTTCAAAACTTTAGTAAACCGAAGGGCGTATGGTGGCGCGACGCAAAAAAAGTAGGCGGCGGATGTGTGATTGGCTCCGGAATCCATCGGTTGGATTTATTGCTGTGGTATTTGGGAAATGCACAGGAGGTATACGCGTATCAAAGTTATCTTCCTGAACGGCTGGAAGGAGAGGTTGCCAGCAGCGCAGTCATTAAATTTAAAAGCGGCGCGGTTGCGGAGTTCTTCTGCAATTGGGGAGTCTATAGTTATCCATACGGTGAATCCCTTTCCATTTCAGGGAAAGACGGTGGGGTTTATTGCGGTATTGGTACGGCTGGTCTTTTGGTCAGTAAAAAAGATGTGGAACAAGGCGCAATGATAGACATTGACTGCGGAAAAACGGAAAATATGTGGGAGCATTTTGAAAAGTGTATTTACCACGGCGTGAAGCCTCTAACCAGCGGGCAGGCAGGAAAGAAAGCGATAGAGCTGGTTGAAGCAATTTATGAATCCGCACAAACCGGAAAACCGGTCTTGTTGAAATGAAAAAAGCGCCACCTCAAAAAAGTGTTGACATAATATTTCATTAATGCTAATAT
>CAZJXH010000179.1:0-7896 GCA_964549475.1 uncultured Oscillospiraceae bacterium | reverse complement strand
ATGGTTATTATATTTTACCATCTGAAGGATTTACACAAAAATTTTTACAGTCTCTCTTGTTTGCCTGTTTTTAAATTTGTCAGGATGCATTCAATCAGCAGAAGCGGGTGACATTAACTCAAATAGAAGACCATCCTCTGATGATCTTATTACTGCAGAAAGTTCTTTAGCGGTCGAATCAAGTTTCGATTCGAGTAGCTTTTCCTTAATAAACGCTTCATCTACAAATGAAAGCAAAGCGTCGTTGGTTGATTCTAATCCGTTGTCGAGTCCGACACCAACTATTGCGAATACAACATCCCAACCATTTGCTTCACCCACACCAACACCAACACGTATGTCGCTTACCCCGACAAATGCTCCAACCTATCCAAATCTTACTACAAGAGAAAAATTGAATGATGTTGGATCCCATGTATGGAATGGATATTACTATTTTTTTGAAAACGTAAATAGTGATATTAAAGCTATTTACAAGAAAAAGATCAACAGCAACGAAGGCGTCATTAAAGTTTTATCTGTTTCATGTTCTTCTTTTGAAGTATTGAATAATTATATTTATTATAATGACAATAACGGGAGAATATTTAAAATGGATTTGGATGGTGGTAATGTTAAACAGCTTTATGATCAATGTTATTTTATTCACCAAGTTGCAGGAAACTGGATTTTTGCCGATCATGACGGGCAGTTATATATGTTGCGCATAGACGGAACCCAAGTGAAACTTTTAAGCCCGGATACAGCCTATGATTATGCGCATTATACAAATGTTTACGGGTTTGACCACGGGTTCTGTTATTATTTTACACAGAACCAGTGGTATTCGAAAAAGCAAAATGTTCCGAACACTATTATGGTTGAATGTGCTTCAAATAGAAAAAGGGTGGATTACAGAAGTGATGACCCTTTTATTGAAAGTTATGGAAAATATATAGGTGATGACCAACTAAATGTACTTAGAATCGTGTATGGCAAAGCGTTTCTCATGGGGAGCAACACTTCGTGTAAATATGTGGATCTCGTAAACGCCCAACAAAAAGAAATCTGCTCCGGCATTAAAAATTCTGTATCTTTTCTAGATGATTATGTGTTCTTCACCCATGAAGAGAAAACAAAAGACGCATCTGGCCAAGTTTATTCCTTAGAAAATTTCAGGTTCGTCAATATCATTAATGGAAATATTACAGATTTTCCTTGCGATTTTTCATGGATGTATACTATAGCATATGAGGATATCAATAATAATAATATATATCTTTACTGTACCAACAATTCGAAACACACCACAGAGATTGTCAGGTATACCCCAGACGGAACAACGGAGGTTTTATATAAACTTGACCGCTGGGGGAATTTTATCCCATGATTTCGACGAAGCTTGAGCTAGAGGTGCGCGAAAAGACAAAACGAGAGATTAATTTAGAACGAAGCACGAGCAATCTTATATACAAGTGAATGGCGCTATGCATGGCTTCAATCAAACCCCCGCAAAACCGACGGTGTTGACTACCGTTGTATAAAACAAACCCTTACAAATAGGCATTCCCCGGTTTTAGCCCCAAATTCATTCCCGAAATCTTTTATAATCTCGGATAATCCCCCATTTTTGCAAATCTTTCATTTTTTTGCCTTGCCGCAACAAACATCAGGTTGGAGGTATAGTCTCGACTTCGTTGAGCCATTGGAAGAATTGCAGGCAGATTTTCAATATATATGTCTTAAAACTTAATCCCTGTGATACAACTCTCCCTTGAAATAGAAAAAAGCCCCACCGGATGGCAGGACTTTTTTGTGGTGATCGCGAGAGGATTTGAACCTCCGGCCTGCGGTTTAGGAAAGTGAATAATTTGTAGTTATAAGCTATATAATCCCTTATATCGTTCATAACAGCTTATGATGTCGAGAATACCGTTGATAATCGCTGATAATTTTTACCATCGTTTTAAACTTTTATGGCAACAAACATCATTTAAACAGCAGGATGGAGGTTTTTATAATTCCTTCTCAATTTCTTGTAAAGCTGCAACAACCGATTGAATCAGATTTTCAGCGCCACTTTGTGAATAGGTTTCCTTGTAATCGGCCATTTCCCTCAAACTCATACCACGTTCCAAATAATTCTAGGAATACAGCCACCAATTAAGCAGATGCAATCTGCTTATTGACATTAACAAACTATTGCGATAGTATATACTATAGCGATAGTTTAAAAGGAAAAGTATGAATGGCTGCGACGAAATTATTCGATAGTGAACTGAAACTGATGGAGCTTGTGTGGCAATACGAGCCGATCTGCGCGAAGCAGTTGAGTTTGATGGCAGAGGATCGCATTGGCTGGAACAAGAAAACAAACTACATGATTATTACGAAATTGGTTGAAAAGAAAGTGATCTCGAGAGAGGACCCGAATTTTGTATGCACATCCCTCATGAACAGACAAGAAGCGAAAAAATCAGAAACCCGTGTCCTGATTGACAAATGATACGATGGATCCAAAAAGACTTTTTTTACCTCATTTCTGGAGGACCAGAAATGAAGCAAGGCAGAACTGGCCCAATTGAAAGAAATGATAGAAAAGCGGTGATGGCATGCTGTCTGAGGTATTTTACTGGACATTGAATATGAGCATCATTGGAACACTGATGGGAGGGATTCTCCTGCTGATCCGAAAGGTGCGGTTCCTTCCCCGGCAAGCCGTTTATTTACTATGGGTGATCCCGTTGATCCACCTTGTGATCCCATTTGGGATATCAAGCAGATTCAGCCTGATGAATATCATTTCGACATTTGCAACAAAGACCGTGGTGTTGTATTCTTCCGATTACTCCCCCTCCCTGGTTCTATCGAATTTTCTCATGGCGGCAAAGGACTATTCCCCGACTGCATACAAGACGCCTGCATTGGAAACGGTGTTTCGCATTTTTTCTTTGATATGGCTTGTTCTGTGTGCCAGCTTGATGATAACAGTCCTCTTGCTCTACTATTTCACAAAAACCGAAATGCGAAATGCTGTCAGGATTCGGGACAATATTAACAGTACCGGTCGGATCGATACCCCTGCCATTTATGGCATCATCAACCCGAAAATAATCATTCCGGTGAACATGATGGATATGGATTTGAAATACATTCTCCTCCATGAAAACGTTCATTTGAAACGCAAAGACAATCTGTTTCGATGCATTGCCATTGTAACGGCCTGTCTGCACTGGTTCAACCCGATGGTCTGGATTTTGCTACCAGAAGAAACCTGTTTGTTTCTGCGTTTGGAGGAACAAAAATCGCTGTCCGCGTTGAAAATATTTTGTCCTACAAAAAAGTAACATTGGTTTCGGGGCTGTTTTTCGTGTTGCTGATGGCAGGTATGGCAGTGGTTTTGCTGACCAACAGCTTGTGACACGGGAACAGCTCAGTAAAAGGAGGATCCAAGGATGAAACGAAAAGAATCCAAACGATGGGCTATCACAATGGCTGCTGTTTTATTCATTGGCTCAACTCTTGTTTCGGCATCTGCACCTGATAAAAAAACCCTGCAAGCAGAAGATATCAGCGGTTATTATGAGTTTGGCGGAAACATTTACACCAATCCGCTCAGCTCGTTTTACCCTTACAAAGGGGATATGCCTTATTATGAAATTTCCGAAAAATCGATGAAGGTGATTGACAACAAGAGCGGTGACGTGCAGGAATTTACCGGGAATTTCGAGAGGAGCCCTCTACACGAAGACGATTTCAATGCTTTATTCATGAAGGGCTTTCCTGTTCCGGATATAACACAATATAAAGAACGGTATCAGTATGCGACTTACTCCACAGAGAGTGTCCGGGAGTTCCGGCTGTATGTCATGGACCAAGAGGTGTGGATTGCGGATTTTCATGGCAAATACCTGTGGAGTGTTTACAGACTGACAAAAACGGATGCTGTAAAACCGGATGGAGAGGGCGGGTTTGTCATTCCGGAGTTTATATTCAAAACGACACCGGGGTTTCAACTGGAAATCTGCAGGAATAAAGAGGTGATCGATCCCGTCTTTATAAGGGACGAAAAGGCGATGGACGTCCTCCGAGACATCATTCTCGATTATAATCTCAAGTCATCGGGAGGGGAGAACGTGGACATCAACACGGTCGGTGAATACTTCCGCTTCTACGATACCAGTGAAATAAATAGCGCGATCTATTACGTGTTCTGGAATGAGGCACTGGATCCGGAGCCGCAGATACAGTCCGTTAGGACTCCTAATGGAAGGACATTCCTTTCCAAAGAGCAGATCGAATCCCTTTATGAACTTTGGGAAGGCAGTATGCCACTTCCGGCTTCCGTGACGGTCCGATCGGGAAATCTCTCGACCCAAACGCTGATTTACCGCGCACAGGAGAAAATAAATCTTGCGAAATTGAAAAACCAGCTTCCCTATCTTGAAATCCAACCTACGGAGGATAATTGCTCTTTTCGAGTTTATGCGGACGGAGAACAGATATATGGAAACTATGAAATCTTTGAGGAAGAGACCCTTGATAAACTGGACTTCTTCCACCCATCCGGCCTTGAACCACAAACTTACATCCTGCACAACACCGTGCGAGGGCGAAAATACATCATTGAACTGACTACCGGATATTGCTATTGGGAAAAGACCTATGGGATGAAAATCTATTTCGGCGTCTATCTTCCATAATGACGGACACAACCGCTGATAATATTTGCCATCGATTTCAGCTTTTTCGGTAACAAACATCATTTAAACAGTAGGGTGGAGGTTTTATTTTAAAAATAATTCACCGATTTCCTTAATTGATGTCCGATTGAAAATATATCAAATATGATATATAATAAAGCGGCTTGAGGTGCTGTAGATGAACCAATACGAAGTAGAGTTCTACGAAGATGAGCAAGGATTCTGTCATTTGAAGCCATAAGGATCAATAACAATGGATTGCTTTCTTTTACCAAACACCAAACAATTTCTATTTTCGTGAAGAAACCGGGTAAAACATTTTAAAAATACGTGAAGAAACCCCTTAAAACAATTTCAATTTTCGGTAATTTGTGATATTATACAACATAGGGGGGGTAAATCTGTGGTATTGAAACGAAAAATATATGATCAAATGTTGGAGTGGAAAAAGCTATCTGGTGGTAGTTCTGCGATTCTCATAGAAGGAGCAAGGCGTATTGGCAAGAGTACGGTTGTCGCTGAATTTGCAAAGAATGAGTATGAGGATCACCTGATACTTGATTTTGCTCAGGAGCCCAAAGAAGTACGCCGGAATTTTGAAGAGAATATAGGTGATCCTGACGTATTTTTCAGGAACTTGTTTTTGCTTAAAGGAAGAGCTTTGCCGGAGAAAAAATCCGTGATCATCATGGATGAAGTGCAGCTTTTCCCTACAGCAAGACAAGCGATCAAGTATCTGGTTGCAGACGGAAGATATGACTATATAGAGACAGGATCCTTGATATCTATCAAGAAAAATGTGCATGATATTTTGATCCCGTCGGAAGAGTACAAACTGAAAATGTATCCGATGGATTTCGAGGAATTCTTATGGGCAAACGGGAATACGATAACGGCTCCTGCTATCCGCGACGCTTTTGATAGGAAGAAGCCGTTAGGGAGTTCTATCCATCGCAAGATCATGAAGGATTTCCGAACATATTTAGTTGTTGGAGGAATGCCTCAGGCAGTTCTGGCATTCGTAGAGGGTAAAAATTTTGAGCAAATCGATTTTATAAAACGGAATATTTTATCGCTTTATGAAGACGATCTAAAAAAATATGATGATGACGAACATGAGAAGGCAGCCGTGGTATATAAGACCATTCCCGAGCAATTGGAAAAACGCAATTCTCATTTCAAATTTTCTTTGGTGGATAAACATGCCAGATATAGAAATTATATAGATGCGGTGGACTTCATCGCAGAGTCAATGATCGGTAATATCTGTGTGAACGTGACAGCACCTGAAGTTTCTTTGGAAGCTTATACGGACAGAAGTAATTTCAAATTGTATATGGGGGATTCGGGACTTCTTGTAACACAGATCATGATGAATAGCGCAGAGACAGGAACTGACATATATAAAGCCTTGATTTTTGATAAGCTAGGGATAAATCAAGGAATGGTCCTTGAGAATGCGACAGCTCAAATGCTTCGCTCGAATGGTTATTCTCTTTATTTTCATGAGTTTTCTTTAGATTCGGATAAAAAGATTAGTGAAAGCAAATATGAGATCGATTTTCTGATCGTCAGAAAAAAGAAAATTTGTCCAATCGAGGTGAAGTCATCCGGTTACAGATCACATAAGTCCTTTGATCATTTTGTGCGCAAGTATCCGATCAAGATGGAGGATCGTTTCGTAATATATTCCAAGGACCTGGAATTTGAAAATGGGATAACATATATACCCTTCTATATGACCATATGTTTATAGAAGAGAGAAATCTGTTGCAAATAATTCTGTTAATCTAGAGAATCCGTAAATTCACAGAAGGAAGGCAGATAGTATGAAACGAGAAGCTATCCTTATTCATGTCCCGCACAGTGCTCTTGAAATTCCGGGTGCTTACAGGGGTAAGTTTCTATTATCGGATGAGGATCTTAATAACGAATTGCTAAAAATGACAGATCGCTACATGGATGAGCTTTTTACTATTCCTGGTATCAAGTCTTTCTGTAATCCGGTTAGCCGCCTGGTCATGGATCCTGAACGATTCCGGTCCGACGAGAAAGAAATGATGGCAGGCAAGGGTATGGGTGCGATTTATACGAAGACGCATGATGGACATCCATTACGAAACCTGACGATGGATGAGAAGGAAAAGATTTTATCGGATTTATACGATCCTTATCACGCAGCGTTAACTCAAAGGGTAGATGGAATATTATCTGTCCACGGACAGTGTATGATTATTGATGCCCATTCATTTTCCTCAATTCCTTTGCCATACGAGAATATTTTAAAATCCAGCAACCCCAAAAGGCCGGATATCTGCCTGGGATATGAAGAATATCACTTAAAGAATGAACTGCTATTACAGGCTGAAACGAATCTTTCACGCAATGGTATTTTTACAATTTTTCATAATGATCCTTATGCTGGATCAATGGTTCCTATGAAATTCTATCACCGAGATAATAGAGTGCAATCTCTGATGATAGAATTAAACCGAGGAATCTATATGAATGAGAAAACAGGCGAGAAACTGGATTCTTTCGATACCGTTCAGCAATTGATACAAAACTATTTTGAAAATTTATTTTCCGATGAATAAAAACGAGATAAAAATAGGCAATAAAATGTCGCAAAATCAGCACTTTATGATATTGATTTAATATAATAATTATTACAAATCTACAGTATACCTTCATAAAATCTATAGTATACTTTATAAAATCTATAATACACTTCATTCCACATTCAACTCAAAAGAGCTCGCAGAAGGCGCAGCAAAGCATCTGATTAATACAGTGGATCGAATTGACGATAGCTATGCAATTATCGAGCGTGAGGCCACTCAAAAAACAAATAGTACGATTATAGTACGGTGATGATATTTAAAAACCCTGCAACGCCTTTTATATAAGCATCACAGGGTTTCATTGGTGGGTAGTATAGGACTCGAACCTACGACCCCTTGCATGTCAAGCAAGTACTCTAACCAGCTGAGCTAACCACCCAAGTGCTTGATCATTATATCGGCTATGTTTGGGGGTGTCAAGCTGTTTTTCGCAAAATGACGACGCCGCCGGGCAGGACGGTCAGGGTGTCGCGCGAGGAGTGCAAGTTCCGTTCGCGCAGGATCGTTCCGTCCTTGTCATAGCTCGTCATCGTTTTATCGGTGAGGTTGACTACACCGGTGATCCGCGTGGTCTGGGCCTGCTCGCCAAT
>CAZJXH010000178.1:0-7913 GCA_964549475.1 uncultured Oscillospiraceae bacterium | reverse complement strand
AGACTGGGAACAAGCTCCATCATCAAACTGATCCGACAGGAAGCCGGAAATGGGATGGTTCCCGGGACCGGGTATTGATATACAACCCCAAAATAATGAATATTCACAAGAAAACACTTGTAATTTTTAATTTTTATAGTAAAATTATAGATAGAGCAAAATTTAGATGAGGAGGCAATTTATGAAAAAGTTTATTTCCATAATTCTGATTTCTCTATTACTGATTCCTTCAATGGTATCCTGTAAATCTACAAAAAGCGGGTTTGAACTGGCTCTGGTAACGGATGTCGGTACAATTGACGACAAATCCTTCAACCAAGGTGCATGGGAAGGCCTAGTCAAGTATGCAAAAGAAAAATCCATTACTTACAAGTATTATCAACCAACCGAGAAGACAACGGATGCTTACGTTGCGACCATCACCCTGGCTGTGACCGGCGGTGCGAAAGTCGTTGTATGCCCGGGTTATTTATTTGAACCAGCTGTTTATAAAGCACAGGACCTGTATCCTGAAGTTAAATTCGTTCTGCTGGATGGAACACCCCAGGATGGAACCTACACCACTTTCCGTATCGAGAAAAATGTGGAATCGATCTTTTATGCGGAAGAGCAGGCTGGATTCCTGGCCGGATATGCCGCAGTAAAAGATGGCTATAAGAAACTCGGATTCATGGGTGGTATGGCAGTTCCTGCAGTTATCCGCTATGGATATGGGTTTGTACAGGGCGCAGAATATGCTGCGAAAGAGCTTAAATTAGCAAAAGACGATATAGAAGTCAAATATAATTATCTGGGCGGTTTCTCATCGGACCCTGCCTATCAGACGAAAGCTGCTTCCTGGTATAACTCCGGAACAGAAATCATCTTTGCAGCCGCCGGCGGCGCAGGAAACTCTGTCATGGCCGCTGCAGAAGCAGCAAGCAAGAAAGTGATCGGCGTCGATGTCGACCAGTCCGCTGAATCAAAAACAGTCATCACCTCTGCGATGAAGATGCTGGGCGATTCAGTATATACCGCATTGAAAGAATATTATGCCAATACATTCAAGGCCGGGAAAAGCATCACATTGGATGCCAAAGTCAACGGAATTGCTTTGCCGAATGATTTCACGAGATTCAAGACATTCAAAAAAGCAGATTATGATGCGATTTTAAAGAAGCTTGTTGACGATACCGACAAGACCGCCAGCAGCATCAAGAAAGACACCAGCGACGGAAAGACCAAGATCGAGCTTACCGGACTTGGTACAACATTAGTCAAGATTTCCGAAATTAGATAGAATGATAACATCATATTGACTTTAATAGAAAGGTGCCATGGAGCACCTTTCTATTATATTACAAGAATCTTTTCTGTTTTAATAGAATAGCCTGAATCAAAACAGCTTTCCTTTGGACAAGAATTTTATCCAGGATCTCAATTTGTCTGGCTAAGGAGGATAATGAATGGATTATGTAATTGAAATGCTCAATATAACAAAAGTATTTCCCGGTGTCATTGCGAATGACAATGTGACGCTTCAACTGAAAAAAGGAGAGATTCATGCGTTGCTTGGAGAAAACGGCGCAGGAAAATCTACCTTGATGAGTATCCTGTTTGGCCTATATAAACCGGAATCAGGGAGGATTTTCAAGGATGGCGTCGAAGTCAAGATCAATAACCCGAACGACGCGAATGCCCTTGGAATCGGAATGGTCCATCAGCATTTCAAGCTGGTACACAATTTCACAGTCCTGGAGAATATCATCCTTGGGAATGAAACCATAAAACACGGGTTGCTTAATATGGATTCCGCAAGGGAGAAAGTGGTCGAGATCTCCAATCGATATGGTCTGAAAGTCAATCCGGACGAGTATATTTCGGATATCACGGTTGGAATGCAGCAGCGTGTCGAGATCCTGAAAATGCTTTATCGCGACAATGAGATCCTGATTTTCGACGAACCGACCGCTGTGCTGACTCCTCAGGAAATCGAAGAGCTGATGAAGATCATGAAGGCGTTGGTGGCAAAAGGCAAATCGATTCTTTTCATCACTCACAAACTCAATGAAATAAAAGCAGTCGCGGATCGATGCACTGTCCTGCGAAAAGGGAAGTATTGCTGTACAGTGGATGTTGCGACAACATCCAAGGAAGAGCTATCCGAAGTCATGGTTGGCAGAAAAGTTGAATTTGTCATCGAAAAAGAGGACTGTGAAATCGGCACGCATATTTTCGAGGTACGGGATCTGGTCGTCAAATCAAAAACATCGACCAAGAACTTAGTCCATGATGTGAACTTCTCCGTACGCAGGGGAGAAATCGTCTGTATTGCAGGAATCGATGGGAACGGACAAAAAGAACTAGTTTATGCACTTTGCGGATTGATCCCGGCAGACAGCGGCAAGATCCTTTTCAACGGGAAGGAAATCACACATGACAGTATTCGTAAACGCAGCATCGGCGGCATGTCGCATATTCCGGAAGACCGCCATAAATATGGCTTGATCCTGGATTTCAATCTTGCGGAAAACTTAGTATTACAAACATACTTTACGAAGAGATTCCAAAAAAGAGGATTTCTAAAATTTAAAGAAATTGATGATTATGCCAATTATCTGATCCAAAAATATGACATTCGCAGTGGACAGGGGCCTCAGACAAGCATGAGAAGCATGTCGGGAGGAAATCAGCAAAAAGCCATCATTGCCCGTGAAATCGATAAGAATCCGGATCTTCTCATTGCAGTCCAGCCCACGCGGGGACTTGATGTGGGAGCGATCGAAACGATATCCCAGCAGCTCATTGCTCAGAGGGATTCCGGTAAAGCGGTTCTTCTCATATCGTTGGAACTGGATGAGGTCATGAATGTGAGCGATCGCATTCTGGTGATTTACGAAGGGGAGATTGTAGCGAATGTACTGCCGAGGGAAACAACGATCATGGAACTGGGCCTTTTCATGTCGGGATCGAAGCGGCAGGAAAAAAGCCAGATAATGGCTCATGAAGGGATGGTGATCTAGGGGATGAAACAAAATCGATTTTTTGTTAAAAAAGACTCCGTTATTAAATTCTCTTCAGCAGTCATTGCGATTATCCTGGGTCTGCTGGTCGGATTTATCATTCTTTTGGTCAGCAATCCAACCGACGCGTTGAATGGATTCATCAAGATCATGGCGGGAGGATTCACCGGGAAAGCAAGAGGAATCGGGCAAGTCCTTTATGTTGCGACTCCCATTATCATGACAGGATTATCTGTCGGGTTTGCTTTTAAAACCGGACTTTTCAACATTGGTACCGCCGGACAGTTCATTGTCGGCGCCTACTGCGCAGTCTATGTCAGTGTGAACTGGACATTCCTTCCCGAGTCGATCCACTGGGTGGCCGCACTGGTCGCAGCGATGCTTGGTGGAGCTCTCTGGGGTCTGCTGCCCGGGCTGCTCAAGGCATTTTACAATGTGAATGAAGTCATTGCAACCATCATGATGAATTATATCGGTATGTATCTGGTGAATTTCATGGTGGTCGAGACTGTTTACAACAGTCTGAAGAACCAGTCAAAGGATCCCATTGCGGTGATTCCAAAATGGGGGCTGGACACGCTGTTTCCCGGATCAAGTGTTCATGCCGGCATCATTCTGGCCATTCTGATCGCTATTGTCATTTATATATTGCTAAACAAGACGACATTCGGCTATGAGCTGAAAGCCTGCGGATTTAATATGGATGGAAGCCGCTACGCCGGGATCAACGCGAAGAGGGGAATCGTTCTGTCCATGGTGATTGCGGGCGCATTGGCCGGAATCGGAGGCGGATTTCTCTATCTGGCCAATACCGGCAAAAGCATCGAGGTGGTCGAAGTCCTGTCCGCCGAAGGCTTCATGGGAATTCCAGTCGCTTTGCTCGGGATGTCGAACCCCCTGGGATGCGTTTTTTCCGCCTTGTTCATCTCTCATATATCCGAGGGCGGGTTTTATGCGCAAGCCTTTAATTTCAAGCCGGAGATTATTGGAATCATCACATCGGTTATTATTTACTTCAGTGCGTTTGCGCTGATTGTTAAAACCTATTTCAATCAGCTGAGCGAGCTTTGGCTGAAAATCAAAAATAAGAAATTGGGCGCTGTGAAAGAAACAGGATCAGAAGATCCGGCAAAAAAAGAAGAGGGGGAGGGCAAGTCAAATGAATGATTTATATTTTCTCTTTTCACAAACCATGATTTTTTCCATTCCGTTGCTGATTGTCGCTCTCGGCGGAATGTTTTCCGAACGCAGCGGTGTTGTGAATATCGGACTGGAAGGCATTATGATCATGGGAGCGTTCACCAGTATTTTATTCATCAATACGATGGAAAATATCATCAGCGGACAGCTTCTTTTAATTCTGGCGATGCTGGTATCGGCGATTACCGGGCTGATCTATTCCTTGTTTCACGCCTATGCCTCAATCAACATGAATGCAGACCAGGTCATCAGTGGTACGGCATTGAATATGTTCGCTCCGGCTTTCACGGTATTCGTTGCCCGGATGATTCAAAAACAAGGCGTGCAGCAGATCCCTTTCAAGAATACCTTCCGTATCGAGAAGATTCCCGTTCTGGGAGATATTCCGGTTATTGGCGATCTGTTTTTTCAAAACACATACATTACAACGTTCATCGGTGTCGTCATTCTTCTTGTCTCTATCCTTGTTTTGTATAAAACAAGATTCGGGCTGCGGCTTAGGGCCTGCGGCGAACATCCACAGGCAGCGGATTCGGTTGGAATCAAGGTCCGGAAGATGCGGTATGCCGGCGTGATGATATCCGGAGCGCTTGGCGGACTTGGCGGACTTGTGTTTGTCATTCCGACTTCGACGAATTTTAATGCGTCGGTTGCCGGATATGGATTCCTGGCTCTTGCTGTCCTGATATTCGGGCAATGGAAACCACAGCGGATTTTTCTGGTCGCCTTGTTTTTTGGCTTCCTGAAGACCATATCCGCCGCTTACTCCGGAATCTCCTTTCTCGAAGCTTTTCCAATCCCAAGCGTGGTCTACAAAATCATTCCCTTTGCGGTGACACTGATCGTCCTTGCATTCTCTTCCAAGAAATCGCAGGCGCCGAAAGCTTCCGGAGTGCCTTATGACCAAGGACTGAGATAAGGGCTGATATAAAGACCGAGATAAAGAATGAGAGAATAAAAGAGACAGGAAGCGAGAGAAGAAGCGAGAGCAGAAATGCGATAAAGAAAGAGATTAAGAAAGAGACAAAGAAAGAGATTAAGAAATAAAGAAGTAAAGTGAGAAGAAGCGAGACAAGAAGCGAGACAAGAAGCGAGACAAGAAGCGAGATCAGAAATGAGATTAAAAATGAAAGAAGAACGATGATAAAATGATCGGATAAAAAAGAAGAGGATACTTTCAAAGAAACCGGCAAATCGAAAAGATTGCCGGTTTTTAATTATCAGTTTAAACCTATTTTCTTGATATTAATCAATTTTTAGCAATATAGTCATGTACTAGCTTATTTATATCAAATTGACGTTCCGCCTCTTAATAGAATTGATTTTTTATATTTTAAAGGAGACAATTTATATCTTTCTTTAAAAATGCAATAAAAATGTGTTGGGGTATTAAAACCACAGGAATAGGCGATTTCATTAATACTATACCTACCTGTTTTTAACATTTCACAGGCAACGAACAACCGGTGATTAATCAGATACTGCTGTGGTGAGATCCCGCGCTGGTCCATAAAAAGCTTGTAAAGGTAAGACCGATTTATTCCGATTTGTTTAGCAATTTCAGATACGGTAATCGGATAGGCATAATTATTATATATATATTGGATTGCATTGGAGATATACCCATGGGAATCAACTTTTGTAGAGTCAGATAATGAAAGTTCTGCAAAAAATCGGTATAGTAATGATAAAAGCATCAATCTGTTGGGGGTTTCCTGAGTGAAAATATCGCTCATCTGACAAAAAC
Source organism: uncultured Oscillospiraceae bacterium (assembly GCA_964549475.1). Lineage (GTDB taxonomy): Bacteria > Bacillota > Clostridia > Saccharofermentanales > UBA5734 > JBBQKF01. The sequence goes on along the minus strand of CAZJXH010000178.1, from coordinate 1,964 downwards.
AGTCCTGCGTTTGTTGAGGGTTTAGCACATTGAGAACCAGCTGTTCCGAGCAAAAACCAGTAGATTTAATCAAATCCGAAGATTCACCACCATAAAAGCCTACCCAATAATATTCCCATGGATTTTCAAGATCTGCCTGGTATATAGTTGATACAAAAGGTTCGATAACAAACACTTGGCCTGCTTTAACGTGATATTGCTGTTTATTTACAAGATAGGTGCCACATCCATGTACCACATAATGAATTAGGTAATGGTTGCGGACAGCTGGGCCAAAACTATACCCCTTATTACATTGCTCCCATCCACAATAATGAATATATATTTGAGATGAAGCAGGATTTTGCGTATAAAAAATCAGGCTAGTATTCTCCAATAAATTTGACCTCTCTTTTGCTTATTTAGGGATAGTATACTAGATGATTATTCTAAATGCAACATAACCATAATTAATTGAAACAATAAATGATATGAAAATGTTGAATATCAACCTATAATACAGACATCACTAATTATTGACGATCGTATTATACGAATAAATTTAAAATTATCATAAGTGTTCTTTGCCAGATGCAAATATAACTATGCAGATTGACTTATTCTAGTGTTAACAATATATCATAATGAATATTGCCTCTGTTATGACATATTATTGATAACCAAAAAAATGTAACATTAACTAAGTAAAACAGGAGGTATTTGTTTTTGATTCATTTTAATGATAATGTTTTTAGAATATACACGAAAGACGCTGTATATATTTTATTTAAAGATGGTGATCGAATTCGCCATTGTGGATTTATACCAAAGCATCTTGAGTCTGAATTTAATATAAATAAAGAGAAGAGCCTATTTGTGTATCCGATAGAAACACAGCTTTCTGTAATGGAAGAACCAATAAATGCTGTTGCGGATTCCCGTCAGAATGAAGGGCTGTGCGGTCAACGGCTCCGTTTTCGAGATTATAGAATTGATATTGAAAACGATCAATACACATTGATTATTACCACAGAAGATAAAGAGAAAACGCATCTTTTGGTGGAGGATTATTATACTGTTTGCGCTGAATCACCCGGAATTCGAAGAAAAAGCAATGTGATTAATCGAACGAATCAAATGGTTACGGTGGAACATCTTTCCTCTTTCAATTTATATCACTTTCCAATGTTTGGCTCAAAAGATGGAGCAGAAGATTTAGTTTTACATACATTTAGAAGCCAGTGGATGTTTGAAGCAGAGCATTTACAAAATAAATTAGGCAATCTTGGATTATTAAACAGCAACTGTCGAAATTGTTGGCATATTGAGAGCAATTCTTCTTTTTCAAGCAGAGAATATATTCCTTGCTTTGTTTTAGAGGACCAAAATGCAAAAATCTGCTGGGCAGTGCAATTGGAGCATTCGGGGCCATGGCGGTTTGAGGTTGGTGGTAATGCAGCTCAAGATTTCAATCAGTTTTACATGACCGGAGGCATTGGGAATGCTCGTTATGCACAATGGCAGGCAATCCTCAACCCCGGTGAATCTTATCAGAGTGCAGAATGCTCGCTTGTTGTTTCCCAGGGTGATTTGAATGATGTATTAAATGATTTGCGAACTCATCAACAAAAGGTTCTTATCAATCATTCTAATTCTGATTTATTACTTCCAGTCGTATACAACGAGTGGCAGAACAGCTTTGGATATATTTCAGAAGAAGTTATATACAGCCAGCTGGATGCTCTTAAACAAACCGGGATTGATGTTTATGTGGTAGATGCGGGATGGTTTTGCCCAAAACCAGATCCTCAAGAACAATCGTATTTCAAATGGTGGATGTTGACTGGAAATTGGATTCCAGATAATAGTCGGTTTCCTCATGGAATTCAGGCAATAACAGAAAAAATATTGCAATATGGTATGATACCAGGCATTTGGTGTGAAATAGAGATTGCAGGCAACCTATCAGAATGCTATTATCAAGA
>CAZJXH010000177.1:0-7918 GCA_964549475.1 uncultured Oscillospiraceae bacterium | reverse complement strand
TCTTATATTTCATTTTATTTCGTTTATGAAATATAAGAACCGTCCCCATGTTGCACCCATGTTGCACCCATTTATGAAACATAAGAACCGTCCCCATATTGCACCCATGTTGCACTTTCATAGGGGTCTCCGGTCGGGATCGATTTCTTTTGATGGAGAGACCCCCATATGTCGCTTATACGTTTTCGAGAAATAGGAGAGATTCGGAATCCCGCTCATCAAAGCGCTTTCACTGACATTATATATTCCGCTTCGAATCAAACTGCGAGCATTGCAGCACCGTAAAAAATTGATATAGTCATTGATCGTTCTGCCGGTATGCTCCTTGAATACATGGCAAAAATAGTATTTGCTCACACCCAGCCTTTCCCCGATATCATCCAACGACAAGGGCTGTTTGTACCGTTGCAGGATGAAACGGATACATTCCTTCACTAAAACCATTTTATTGTCTACCGCGGTGACCGCAGTGGTATCCGAACAAAGATGAAAACGGCATAAATGCACCAGCAGGCCGATGATGGCCTCTTTGACCGCCTGCCGCCAATAGCGGTCGCTCTTATTTTCTATTTCTGAAACAATCCGTTTCATGAATTCGACGGCAATATCATCCTGAACAACAGGAGAGAACTGCAGACTCTCCACGGCAATATCCAACTCGTCACAAAAAGATTTATCAATGATCAGACAATAGTAGCGACAAGGAACCTGCGCGGAATTCACCGTATGAATATGATTGACGTTCATCACAGCAATGTCCCCTGCAGTGACGGGATAATTGATCATGTTGGAGAAGACAACACTGCCGCCCTCGATAAAATACAAGATCTCGATGCTTTCATGCCAGTGTATGGTGTTCCAGCGCATGGAGCAAGAGAGCGAGTCCAAATGAAAGATAAACGGGAATCGAGGATCAGGATGCTCATGCTGTTCATAATAACCATCCATCGATACAACCTCCTGTACATAACAAGCATAACAACATTCTTCTATATAGCAAGCATAACAATATTCTTTCCTGAAAGCAACATCGAGTTAATATGAAGCAATATTATTTCTTTACTTTCAATCGTTCAGACCCTATAGTAATCTTGATCAATGACAGAATAGAAAGGATGATAATATGTATCAGTTTCCGATTGGCGTTATCCTGGACTCCTTCCGCATCGACATTCCCGCTGCATTGAAGAAAGCGGCTGCCCTGGGGGCGAAAGGCATACAGGTATATGCAACACACGGGGAGATGTCTCCCGAGCAATTGATTGGCAATAAACGGATTGAATTTCTCAAAATGGTACAAGCGCATGGACTTGTTATCTCCGCATTATGCGGCGATTTAGGCAGAGGTTTCGGCAATGCGGAGGAAAACCCCGGACTTCTTGAAAAATCAAAAAGGATTCTTGATTTTGCGAAAGAATTGAATACCAGTATTGTTACAACTCATATCGGGGTGGTTCCGGAAGATACCGCGTGCGATACCTATAAAATCATGCAGGAGGCATGCCATACCCTTGCAGATTATGCGGAAACGCTTGAAGCCCGTTTCGCAGTAGAGACCGGACCGGAAATTGCTTTGCGGCTGAAAGGATTTCTGGACACGCTTGGGTCAAAGGGGGTGTCGGTCAATCTGGATCCTGCCAATTTGGTCATGGTGACCGGCGATGATCCGGTTGCGGCAGTATATACCTTGCGGGACTATATTGTCCATACCCATGCCAAGGATGGCCGGAAACTGCGGAATGGGACGGCAGAATCCATTTACTCCAACGTGGAGTCCGAGATCGCAAGCAGCAAAGCCTTTATTGAATTGCCGCTCGGACAGGGAGAGGTGGATTTCCCGAATTATTTAAGGGCTCTTGACGATATCGGATACAAGGGATTTTTAACAATTGAACGCGAGGTGGGGGACCGGCCCGAAGAGGATATCGGCTTGGCTGTCCGATTTTTGCAGAGACTGATCAAAGACTAGAAAGGAGCATATGATATAGCAGGCTATATCATTAATAAAAAATATGGATAAATTAAAAATCGGTATCATCGGAACCGGCAATATTTCCTCTTACCACATGGATTCCTATTTAAAAAATCCGGATGTCGAATTGTACTCCCTATGTGATATCAATGAAAAGCAGCTCAGCTGCATTGCAAAAAAATATGATATCCGGCATACCTTCACTGATATAAACGAAATGCTCCGACAAGAGGAGCTCGATGCGGTCAGCATTTGCACATGGAACAGCGCCCATGCGCCTTGTTCGATTGCAGCACTCAACGCTGGCAAGCATGTATTGTGTGAAAAACCGATGGCGACTTCGGCAAAAGAAGCTTCAGAGATGATGGAAGCCGCCAGGCGCAGCGGCAAAACGCTGATGATCGGTTTTGTACGCCGGTTCGGGAACGATTGTGCAATTTTAAAGGATTTTATCGATGCGGATTATCTGGGGGAGATGTATTATGCCAAGGTGACTTATCTGCGGCGCAACGGAAGTCCGGGCGGATGGTTTGGCGACAAATCGCTTTCTGCCGGCGGTCCGATGATTGACCTGGGTGTGCATGTCATTGACCTGGCGCGGTACCTCATGGGAAACCCCAAGCCGGTGTCTGTCTATGGAGCCGCCTTCCAAAAATTGTTTGATCGTCCGCATATCAAGGGCGGCGCAGGCTATGCATCGGTTTCAAAAAGCAATACGGATATTTATGATGTGGAGGATCTGGCGTCCGCACTCATCCGATTCGACAATGGAGCGGTGATATCGGTGGAAACCAGCTTTTCCCTGAACATCGAAAAGGATATCGGCTCCGTGGAGCTGTTCGGGACCAAGGCCGGCGCCAGGCTCGATCCCGATTTGAAAATATATTCCGATCTGAATAATTATCTGGTCAACATCAGCCTTGACACGAATACCGCATTGAATATGGAAGGGTTGTTTGAAAATGAAATCAACCACTTCGTGTCCTGTATCAAAGAGAAGATCCCCTGCCGGGCTCCTGCGGAAGACGGGGTGGAGATCATGCGCATACTGGATGCGATCTATGATTCGGCTAGAACCGGGCATGAAATTATTCTGGACTAGTACCCTCTAATTCCATATGATACCGCCGGCTCAATTCTGTATGGCAGCGTTGTCGTCAATCGCAATGAATGATCACAAAGCCTAGATTATTTCACAATGATTCTGGATTTGTTCGTACAATTAACACAATTCATCCATAATTTGTACTAAAATAAGCAGTTATTACTATTTAGTCTTGTCCTATTTTACTATAAGCTAATGATATACCATATGAATACAGAATAACGATGTTGGGAGTATATCATGCTTAGATTGAATGCAAAGGTTCGAAATCCCGGGTTTCGACTGTTTCTGATGACGGTTCCATTTCTTCTGGCGATTTTTGCGTTTTCCTATTTGCCGCTATACGGTTGGAGTTATGCATTTTTCGATTATCATGCCGGGATGAAATTACTGGATTGTGACTTTGTTGGATTGAAGTTTTTTCGCACCATGGTTGAAAATCCCATTTCGCGAGGGGAGATTCTTCGCGTTTTACAGAATACCTTCGGGATAAGCTTCCTCAATATTCTAGTCTCTCCGATTCCCGCCATCTTTGCAATATTTCTGATGGAAATAAGAAAAAAACGCTTGAGAAGTGTGATTCAGACATTGACAACCCTTCCGAACTTTATCAGCTGGGTTCTGGTCTACTCTCTGGCATGGTCCATGTTTTCGGTGGAAGATGGATTTATCAACCGTCTGTTAATGGCGACCCATGTCATTGATCATGAAATCAATTTTCTTGCAAGCTCGGAGCATGTATGGGTTACCATGCTCGCCTATTCCTTATGGAAAACCCTTGGCTGGAGCGCCATCATGTACATTGCGGCAATCTCCTCGATCGACTCCGAACAGTATGAGGCGGCGAAAGTGGATGGAGCCAACCGCTTCCAGTGCATGTGGCATATCACCGTACCCGGGATCCTGCCAACCTATTTCGTCCTGCTGCTGCTCACCATAGCAAGCTTTATCAGCAATGGAATGGAACAATACTACCTTTTTGAAAATCCCATGAACAAAGGCTCGATTGAAGTGCTGGACCTCTATGTATACAACATGGGAATGGTCGGCCAGAACATCTCGTATTCCACCGCGGTAGGCGTTCTCAAATCGCTGGTGAGCGTATCCCTGCTATTTTTTGCAAACGGGTTGTCCAAACTCTTGCGCAAGGAGTCCATCATATAAAAATTTGCAATCTGTCTGAATGATAATGGAGGGCCATGATGAAAAAAATCAATGTCAGTATAGGGGATAAAGTGTTCAATGTCTTCAACACGTCCATGTTCCTTGCATTTACCTTTATCTGCGTATTCCCCTTTTATTATATTTTCATTAATACCATCAGCGACAATTCCATGGCAGCCGCAGGGAAGATCCTGTTTTATCCGATGGGGTTACACTTTGGCAATTACCTGGAAGTCATTAAATTAAAAGGAGTCGGCCTTGCCACTCTTGTTTCTCTGGCCCGTACGGTGCTCGGGACTTTGCTGACGCTGCTGGGCGCCTCTTTCCTGGGATATGCGTTTTCCAAATCGGAGTATTGGCATCGCAAATTCTGGTACCGTTATGTTGTGATCGCCATGTATTTCAGCGCAGGTCTGATTCCGTGGTTTGTCACCATGAAGTCGATCGGCCTCTATAACAACTTTTTAGCCTATATCCTGCCCAGCATGGTGATTCCGTTTTATGTGATTTTATTCAAAACATTCGTGGAACAGATGCCGGCAGCCTTGGAAGAGTCGGTTCAAATCGACGGCGGCGGCTACATGGTCCGGTTTGTCTATTTTATTCTTCCCTTGTCAAAACCGATTCTGGCAACAATCGCTGTTTTTTCCTGTGCAGCGCAATGGAACTCCTTTCTTGACACGCTGTTCCTGGCAAGGTCGCAAAGTCTTTATACCTTGCAATATATCATGTACCAATATTTGAACCAGGTGAATGCGCTTGCCATGCTGATGCGTTCATCGCAGGGATCCAGTATCAGCGCATCGTCGATGTCGGCACTGACGCCAACCTCTGTCCGTATGACGATATCCTTCGTGGTCGTCATCCCCATTCTCTTTGTGTATCCTTTCCTGCAGCGGTATTTTGTCAAAGGAATCATGATCGGCGCCATCAAAGGATAACAGTCGGAAGTTATTTGCGGCATTCCTGCCGTTGAATACGAATAAAAAATATGAGGAGGAAAAAACATGTTCAAGAAAAGGTTGTTCCGTGTAATTGCTCTTATGATGGCATCGGCTATCATGTTGATGCTGCCGGCCTGTGCGAAAGGACAAGTCAGCGGCTCGAATTCACAAAACTCGTCTTCTGAGACTCCCAAAGTAGTTCAACTGGATGTATTTTCTGCGTCAACCGCATCGACGACAGCAGCAGGTGTCTATGACAACACGTATTGGGGCAAGATCCTCAAGGAACAAATCGGAGTTTCTTTGAATCTGCTGCCTACAGGGGATAAAGCGGATGAAAAGCTCCAGGCATTCATGGCGAGCGGCGAATTGCCGGATATCGTCATTTTCAACTCGACAAAAGACGTGGAAAATGCCATCCGCGGCAAGATGCTGGTCAACCTTGACGACAGTCTGGCTAAATTGCCCAATGTTGTAAAAAATGCACCCAAATCCTTACAATATTATCGTGACAACGTCAGCACCGGTACAGCAAAAGCATATGCAGTCGCAAGTGGCGTCGGACCTGCGGAATTAGGGACAGAAACCAACTGGGGCCCGTATATCCGCTGGGATCTTTATAAAGCAGCCGGATCTCCTGCGATCAATACATTTGATGATTATCTGACTACTCTTAAAAAAATGCAGGATCTTCAGCCGACAACCGCAGATGGAAAGAAAGTCTATGGAATCACCCTGTGGAAAGACTGGGACGGCAACAGCATGTTCCTGGCGACAGAAGTGGGCCCAACCATTGGTATCGACTGCGGCGATCAACTCGGTCAGCTGCCGTTCTTACAGGTCGATTTCACAAACGGCACAACCATGAGCACACTGGATGAGAGCAGCCAGTATATCCAGGCATTGAAATTTTATTACAAAGCAAACCAGATGGGCCTGGTCGATCCGGATTCGCTCACACAGACCTATGACACAGCAAAGTCCAAGCTCGCCGAAGGCAGAGTGCTTTTCAGCTGGTGGGACTGGTACAATGACAATTACGATACCACCGCCCATACAGACGGGACAACGCCTACCGGATTCAAGGCCGTATTGCCTGCCAATGCGAAGGTCCTGATTTCAGGCGATAACAATATCGGAAACACCAAAACACCGATCGCGATCAGCTCTGCAACCAAGAACCTGGACGCATGCCTTAAATTTGTTGACTTCCTGTATTCCACCGATGGCTTGCAGGTACTGGTCAATGGAAAAGAAGGAACCACCTGGAAATTGGAAAACAGCAAACCAACCCTGACAGCAGACGGCTGGAAATATGCCAATGATCTTACCCTGGAAATGGCCGATGGCGGAAAATGGGAAGATGGCAGAAGAGTCCTTGGCTTCAACGGACTTTCCCTGGCTTTCATCAACCCCAAAACAACCGAGGCGCTCAACTACAAGTTATGGACAAGCTCTAAGAAACATGATATTGAAAATCAGACCAAAGTGGATAAGGATTGGACAAGTGTCATGGGGTATCAATATACAATCGATTATGTAACCGCAAAGAAACTGACGGTAGAAATGCCGCTTGCAAAGTCTCTGATCACGCCAATGACGGATGATATCAGCGCTTTGGCCTCAAAAATCGGCGACATTGTCAAGACCTATTCCTGGAAAATGATTTTTGCTAAAAATGATACAGAATATGCCAGCCTTTATAAAGAAATGGTCACCAAGGCCGAAGGCCTGGGGCTCAAGACCGTTTATGAATCTTCTCAGCTGGGTTGGAAAAACGCGTTAACCCTGGCGGAAAAATATAAATAAATCCGACTTCATCTTCTCTTCCTGCACAATTCGGGGCCGGTGTGTGAACACCGGCCCCGAATGTGGTATGATAACAAATAGAGCAGAATATTTTGCATGGCAGGCCAATAGAGGAGAATATGCAAATGGATTTCACCAAAATTCAGAAAAAATGCCGAAATCGCATCCACGTCCGTCTTTACAGCCGTCTGATGATTTGCAATACCGTGATTTTCCTCTTTGTCGCCTACATTGTCGCTTTTATCGGAATGAAGTATTATTTTGAATTCGAGACATTGAAAAAGCTTCAGCAAAGCAGGACGGCTCTGAATGCCGTATGCAGCTATTATTCATTGAAACAGACCGCACTGCCGGATATTATCATCCCCTTTTATCAAAGCGAGGAAAACCAGTTCAATCTGGATACGATTCTTCGATCTCCGACGAATGAGGATTTTGACGATCCGACCAATAAAAAAAGAATATTCGACGTTCTCCAGCGAATTGCCGACCGTGACGGAGACATCAAAGAAATTCTTATCTATAAAAATAACAATGATTCGAAATATGTCTATTTCAGAAAAGACAAGACCATCGAAGAGGTCGGCGTCAGTTTTCCTTTTTTCGATCTCATGAAAAATCAAAACTCAGGCCGGATCATCACCGGGACATTGAATCTGGGAAGCACGAACAATCAGTATAGCGATACGGTTTATGGCATCGGAGGTGTGATCGGCACGGATAAAGATGCCGGAGTGGCGGGGAAATTCCTTCTATCTTTTATTACTGTTGAGCGTGAGAGGGTTTTACCTGGATATGGACGTGTATTCTGGCCATTCCTACTGTTTAACGTTTCTCGAGGAGTTGTATTTGCTTTTGGCGGAGGATAATGGTGCGGGAAATTGCGCTTAGTGGGTGAGGTCTTTTTCGCGCGAGATTCCGCCT
>CAZJXH010000176.1:0-7944 GCA_964549475.1 uncultured Oscillospiraceae bacterium | reverse complement strand
ACAGGACCGTATCGCAAAACGCAACAATTTCCACTTCTTTGATTCTCTTTAATGCGGGCAGGTGTTTCTCGGAAGCAATCGCCCCGCATCCAATGATGCCAACTTTTAATGTTCCCATCTTCATTCTCCTTCACCCTTATTCAAATTTCACCGTTTGGTTTTGCCTGTCCGATTCAAATGCCGCTTCCATCAGCTTCATGCAGCGCATCAGTTCTTCGTGTTTGATAAGAGGTTTCTCTCTGCCTTCGATAACTGCTACAACATTTTTATAAAAATCATGGATATCCGATTCGAGGACTGGAAGATCGTGTTCCATGATTGTATCGTCCGTCCGCGGAGCCATTGTTTTCGTAAGCCCGGCAGCGGTTTTCACCGGAATCACCTCGCGCTTGTCCCAGTTTTGGATCCTCATGATTTTCCCGTCTGCCGAAAAATCATGGATGACGGCTGTTCCGTTCACGCCCTGCATGTACCAGCGGGGCAGCGAAATAAAATTGCTGGTTCCAACTTCAAGAAGGGCTGTTTTGCCCGACTCAAAAGTCAATAGGATTCTAAATCCATCGTCGACCTCGTCATTCGTGATATGAAGCATTTTTGCATAAACGCTGTCTATTTTTTCCGGTACCATCTGCAATATCTGGTCAAGGATATGAACGCCCCAATCGAGCACCATTCCACCGCCCTGCTGTTTTTTGCCTCTCCAGTCTCCCGGGATTCCCCGGGATCCGTGAACCCGGGATTCAATGTTGAAAACCTCCCCAAGAAGCCCTTCTTCATAGATCTTTTTCATGATTAAATAATCTTCATCCCAGCGACGATTTTGATGCACGGTGAAATGAACCTGATATTGGCTCGCGCAATCCATCATTTCTTTCAAATCCTCGCTGCAAAGTGTCACCGGTTTCTCGCAAACCACTGTTTTATGAGCCTTCATGGCCGCCATGGCGATTCCCTTGTGCAAGTCGTTCGGAGTTGCAATCAAAACAATATCAACAGCAGAATCATGGAGCAGTTCATCAAGGGATCCATATGCATGCAGACCAGAATCCCGCGCAGCCTCCTGTCTTTTCTCGTCAATATCAAATGTCCCGATACATTGAATTCGATCAAAGTCCATCAGAATCTCGCGATGCCATTTTGCCATTCCACCAAAGCCTACGATAGCAACCGCATATTTATGATTGATCATTTTCCATTCCCAGTCCTTCTATGTAAATTATAATTTTAAATCATCTGTCAGATTGTATTTGATTTTTCATATTGCGCCTGCCATTTATCATCCTTTTTCTCGAACATCATCACTTCTTTCAAGAAAGAGATTCCTTTTCTCAATCCCTCATTCGGAGTCATCAGCCCGTCTTCATGTTCAATACTGATTACATAATCATATCCGACCAGACATAAAGCACTCATGATCTCTTTCCATTTTGAATAGTCAAGACCATATCCAACCGATCGAAAAACCCAGGAGCGATTCAACTCATCCCGGTAATTCTGCGTATCCAGCACCCCGTTTATCGATGTATTATAAAGATTGATTTTCGTATCTTTCGCGTGAAAATGGAAAATGGCTTTTCCCAGTTTCAAAATGACAGCCGCCGGATCCATCCCCTGCCAGATCAAATGGCTGGGATCAAGATTCGCCCCGATTTCTTCTCCTACCGCTTCTCGAAGCTTTAGAAGAGTGGATGTGTTATATACACTAAATCCTGGATGCGGCTCCAATGCGATTTTATTTACTCCATGGGCTTTGGCGAATTCAACCTTCGTTTTCCAATAAGGAATCAATATCTGATCCCATTGATAATCTAAAATTTTCGCAAAATCCTCTGGCCAGATACAAGTGACCCAGTTCGGGTATTTGCTGCCCTCGCTGTCTCCCGGGCAGCCTGAAAATGTATTGATCTGATGGATTCCAAGCTTTTCCGCCAATAAAATCGTATTGGTGAAAACATCATCAAAATATTTCGCTGTTTCCTTGTCTGGATGAACCGGATTGCCATGGCAGCTGAGCGCGCTGATTTCAATCTGATGGCGAGGAAAAGACTCTTGAAACTCTTTGAATTTCTCCTCATTATTCAGTAAAATCTTCGGATCGCAGTGTGTCTTTCCCGGATATCCTCCAGAGCCAAGTTCCACCATTTGAACTCCAAGGTTTTGTAAATAGCCTAAGGCATGTTCCAGATCCATGTGATACAGTACCGGTGTATGAACGCCTAATTTCATTTTTCTTCCTCCTGTTTTTCTGATTTGTCTCCATCTCTATCTCTGTCTTTATCTTTATCCTTATCCTTATCTTTATTTTTATCTTTACTTTTATCTTTACTTTTATCTTTATTTTAATTTCATTTTAATCTATATCGGGTTTTACTCTTTCGGATTTGCGTGTTGTTTCTCTCAAAACCAAACAATGCGGAAGAATGTGGAAGCTTGCAGGTTGTCTGTCTCCCGACATTCGCTGTATCAGCAAATTCATCGCCAATTCACCGATTTCAGCTTGAGGCTGGGCTACTGTGGAGATCTCGGGCTGATACATTTTCGCAATGGAAGTATCATCAAATCCGATGACGGAAATCTCATCCGGAACCCTGATGCCGCTCTCCATCAGTTTTTTTATACAGCCGATTGCAATGCTGTCTGATATGCAAAAGACAGCGGTCGGTCTTCTTTTCAACGCAAGCAGCCTCACTGCCATCCGTTCTCCGCTTGGATAGCTGTATCCATCATAAAAAATATTCTTCTTATCGATTTCTATTCCCCTTTCCTGCAGCGCCCTCCGGTAGCCTTTTTCCCGTAAATCTCCAGAATAGTATTTTTCTTTTGATCCAAAAAATGCAATGGTTGAATGTCCTTGGTCCAATAGAAAAGAGATTGCATCAAAAGCCGCTTTTTCGTTGTCAATAGAAACAATATCGGTATCGGAGCCTTCGATAAACTCACAGCATTGGACAGCGGGATATTTCCGTGCAATCTCGCTCATCTCGTTTGCAGAAAGCTTCGAAGTGAGAAAAATCATCCCGTCTACCACTTTTGTTGTAAGCATCTCAATGTATTCCAATTCTGTTTCCTTGTTACTGTGGGACATGCACACCATGATTCTGTATCCGTGTATTCGTGCGACATTTTCAATTCTTGTGATGATTTTGGAATAGAATTGGTTCGAAATCGACGGAATCAGAACAATTACTTTCTTGGTTTGGGATTTGCGCAAATGCCGCCCGATGAGATTGGGCTGATAATCCATTTCCTTGATTACCTGCAGCACTCGTTCCCGTGTTCGTCCGGCAACTGCAGGATCATTGTTCATCACTCTTGAAACAGTTGCGACGGATACCCTTGCCGTCGCTGCAACTTCTTTGATTGTTTTCACAGGATACTCCTTAAAAATTGTAATGTAATCGATTACATTTTGTACTATAGCATACTTGTTCGCTGATTTCAATATTATTTTTAAAAAAACTGCTGTTCGCACGAACAGCAGTTTTTCATTGTGTGAATCCTATATAGGAAGGAAGGTTCGTCTCTTTAGCTGAATATTTCAATCACGGGACTCGCCAGAATGCCTGTTTCCTTCAGTTTGTATTCATAGCACCAGGCATCGCCTGTCGTTCTCCATCCATCCGGACCCGAACGCCAAACCATTGCCGTATCTGCGTTATGGAGTGCCCCGAAGGTATTGTAGCGATTGCCGAACAAGACGAATTCCATGGTGTGTTTTCCGGACTTCACCGGATCGATCATTACTTTATACGGAGCATAGGCAATGGTTCCTGCCACTTTCCCGTCAAACAGAACTTTGACCAGCGAGCCTCTGTAGTTGTTGACTTTGACCGAAAGGCTGCAATCCCCTGTTTCAATCTCCGTTTTATAAGTAATATTTCCACCGTAAAATGGCATACCCTGACAGGTAATGGAAGAAAAGCCGATCTTGTCGGATGGCGCGATCACCGTTTTTTCACACCCCTCCACCTTGACGTTGAACTTGCCAAGAAGGTAGCAGTATTCAAGATTTGTTGTTTTACCAAACGGTATATTGATCTGTAGAATATTCTCCCCTCTTTTGATAACCGGAAGCCTGACGGTCTTGATGGATTCGTCTGCGTAATAACCGGAAGCCTCCGCTTTGACCGCGTCGCCATTCAAGGTAATGTCAAGCCTTTCGGCATCCTCGATCGCCAACAGGGTGTTTTCCATTTTGATCTCACTGTTGATCTTGAATTTCAGCGTAATGGAGTGCTCTATTATTTCCTCCTCCAATGTCCAAGGCTGTGCAACCTCTTCCTGCCTTGATGGGAAACCAAGCTTTTCCCTGAAATGATTGTCTGCTCTTAGTATCTCCTCTACATCATGGAATACGCCTCCGTCAAAAGCATATTCGGCCATATCGAGTAAAAGGACATTCGGCTCCTCCAGGGAAAATTCGATTTTGTCTTTGAAATCAATCTGCCCGATTTTATTTTTTACTGCCCGTTTTTCTTCTTTTGTTTTAACACGTCCTTCATCAAGCTTTAAAAGGATGCTGTCATGACAGTAAATATCCATTTTGATGATTGTATCGCCTTTTTCAATTTTATAATCCATATCGGTTATCTGTCCGGATAAAGTATTGTATAAGGTCGGTGTATATCCGCCCTTGATTTTGATCATGATTTTCTGCGGGATTACAGCATCCGCATGGATTGTTTTAACACCATGGGCAATGAACAGCCATTTGCTGTTTCCATCCTGGCGCATCTGATAGATCAGATTATCCGCCCGCTTCCCATTATCGTTCCGGATGTCGATTATTTTATCCTCTTGAAGGATGGAAAGCACGCTTGCATGTTCAAAGGGTACATTTTCGGATCGCTGATAAAGCTTATTTCCTTCATCCGATAATACGGCATCGATGTATCGGGGACATTCCCCCAGGAATACGAGTTTTCCGCCATTATCCCGGAACTGCTCCAGCCTGTCCAATGTCGATTGTCTGAGGGTCTCACAGCCGGGGACAACAATCGTGGAATACTCCATTTTACCGACCTTCAAAGGATTCGAGCCGGAGGAGCACAATCCCGGAAAAGTCGACTCGCAGATGAAGTCAAAGTCAATCTGGCCAAGCAGAAGCCATTCCGTGATATTCTTGAAATTGTGATCAAGCTGCTCCCGGATGGTGTTCGTATTTTCCCAAGGACCCATATGCAGCCAATAGCTTTCAACAGGGTGGATGACACCAACCTTGACAACGGGGGTTCCTCTCGTCAAGGCGGTATTGAGTCTGGCAAAATGATCTTCCACATAGGGATATTCTTTATACCATGGCGACTGATAGTTTATGGATGCGGGATAATCCCGTTTGGCTTCTCCTGCCATTGAAACCCATGACAAATGCGGCACTCTGACAGTGACCCCTAACGCCGCCTGCCAGTCTCCCTGGAATTTATGCCCTCTGAAATCGAAGTTCCAGTCTGTAACACCATATAGCTCTGACAGTACGCCTTCCCTGCCATATTGACGGGATGCGGACTGTGCTTGCTTTGCCGTTGTCAATTCCACCCAGTCACATAACATATCGATTCCGGGAAGCTGGAAAGACCGGTAAGAGCGCATTGCGTCCCCGAGCATCGCGGATTGGCTTTCGAGAGTAGGCTCCTCCATCATATGCCCTGTCAGCATCAGATGATTCTCTCCACACCATTTTCCGCAATTATCTGCAAATGCCCGGGCAAATCGTTCGGCGATATGGTCGTGATATAGGTATCTTGCTTTTGATATCCGGTTATCCGGAAGCTCCCAGATCATTTCCGGAAGAACCGCGAGCAAATCCAGCCCGCAGGCTTCCATATAGGTGTCGGCAAGATCATTTGTCCATGGAAAGATCACATCCGTCTTGTCTTGTGCAAAATTCAACGCCTTTTTTTTCTCAAACTGCGGTTCATCCGTGAATATTGCGGGAACAATTCCTCCGAATCGATCACCGATGGCATTCTTATAGCTTTCGTATGTTATTTCTATAAATTTATCCATGGCAGCCTTATCCAGGGTATTGACATATGTCTGGTTGTTATACCATGGGTTCGGGTCGTTGGTCATGCAGTAGGCGTACCATTTCTCGCCCGTTGCTTCAGCGTCAGGTTTGATTTTTTGATAACTGGCAAGCTCTCCGTTTTCATTCAGCAGAATGTCATAGCACGCAACAAAATAAGTGCTTCCCGATTGGATTGCCGCTTCTTTGGGGACAGCCTCCGCCTTTTCATCGGGGGTGACAACAAGCTTTCTGGCCCTA
The DNA here is from genome assembly GCA_964549475.1 of uncultured Oscillospiraceae bacterium. Lineage (GTDB taxonomy): Bacteria > Bacillota > Clostridia > Saccharofermentanales > UBA5734 > JBBQKF01. Next base: position 1,679 of record CAZJXH010000176.1, on the reverse strand, counting down.
TGTTTCGGGTCTTTTGTAACCAGTCCGCCTGCAGAGCCTGACGGCCATCGGTCTTCGTCATAAAGCCAGGCAAGCATGTTCTCCTTTTCAGCCTTTTTGATACACGTTTTGACAAGCTCCATGAATTCTTTCCCCAGATATTCCGTCGCCATTCCGGTCCTGGAATGCATGTGGAAACCACCGAATCCCATTTCTTTTAAATATTCGATCTGCGTTTCAACAAGCTTTTTATTCAGCTTGCAGTTCCATGCCCAGAATGGGGTTCCCCGATACTCACAGGTGGGATTTTTGAAAAGCGAACTGTCCAACTCTTTGCAATTGTTCTTTGAATACAACATTGATTGGCACCTCCGAAATCAGTAATGATCAGGGCAATCGATTGCCTTGAATAATAATTGACTTTAGTATAATATAAGGCATATAATAAAACAACGGACTATATTTTCTGTTTAGGGGGTGTTATTAATCTGATGGAGTATTTTACGGAGCACGAAAAAATCAGTCTGATGGTATGCCAGCACGAAGACACCGTCCTGCACAATCACGACTTTCTTGAAATGGTATATGTAATGAATGGCAGCGCCATTCACACGCTGAACAAAGAGAAAACCCTTGTCAAACAAGGTGATTACTTTATCATCGATTATGGGGCGTTCCATAAATACAATGCCGTTGGTGACGGGAAATTCATCATTATCAATATATTATTCAAACCGGAGTTTATCGATAAAACCCTTTTCAACTGTCTTAGTTTCCGTGACTTAATTAATAATTACCTTATAAGATTCAGCTATAAATCCTTGGAGAAAAGCCCGACAAACATTATCTATTCGGATGAGGATAAATCCATTCATGCATTGGTTGAAAAGCTTCAGAGTGAATACAGCAAAAAAAATCCGGGCTATCTGGAGCTGATGAGATGTTATCTTATTGAAATCATCATACAGACCATGAGAAGGATCAGCAAAGAGGATACCAACATCATCTACAACGATTACAGCAAATATATCATTGACTATATAGAGGAGAATTATATGAAGCAGATCACCCTTACCGAAATAAGTGCAAAGCTTCAATTCAGCCTGCCATATATATGCAAGCGATTTAAAAGCGATGTCGGAATAACGTTCAACGAATATTTACAGAAAAAAAGAATCGAACAAAGCTGTCGACTTATTGCAAACACGGATAAAAAATTCAACGAAATCGCCGAGCTTGTCGGTTACAGCGATATAAAATTCTTCACGCAAGTCTTCAAAAAGCATCTGGGCATGACTCCGCGCGAATTTAAAAAGCTATGCTGACTCCTCATCAATGAAAATATCAGTGATTAAGGAATCAGCTGCTTTTTATTCTTTTAATAAAGAAAATCCTTGAATGTAATTGTTTTCTCCTGGGTAAAAGCATCAAAAGTCGCTTCCACGCCTTCCCGTCCAAGGCCGCTGCTTTTATACCCTCCGAATGGCTGTTCCGGATTTATATACCATCCATGGGAATTAATGGCAACCTGCCCGGTTTCCATCTGGTTCGCGATATGTACCGCCCGTTTTATGTCTTTCGAAAAGACGGAGCCAGAAAGGCCATAATGGGAGTTATTGGCAATCTCTACCGCTTCCTCTTCGTTTTCTACCACAATAATCGGGAATACCGGTGCGAACACCTCCATATTCTGAGCAATG
>CAZJXH010000175.1:0-7956 GCA_964549475.1 uncultured Oscillospiraceae bacterium | reverse complement strand
GATCTGGCGTCGCCGGAAAAGGTTATGGAGTTCACAAAAACGATGGAAGAAAAAGGATACCGGGTTTTTCCGATATGCGCTCCGATTCATGAAGGCGTGGAGGATCTGATGAAATACACAGCGGCTCTGCTGAAAACATTGCCCCAGACCATCCTGTTTGACGCGACCAGGGAACGGGTTGTCTATAAACTTGCCGATGAAGCCCTGTTCCATATCGAGGTGATTGACAAAGCTTATCATGTGACCGGGAAATGGATCGACAATCTGGTTGATTCCACCAATTTCGATGATACCGAATCGGTTCAATATTTCCAGCGGATTCTCCGCAAAAAAGGAATCATTGACGCATTGGAGCAAAAAGGGATTCAAGAAGAGGATCTTGTTGTCATGCATACGCTGGAATTCGAATTTATGAAATAATACGAGGATCGTCATCGGCTATCGATTGCTATCGACGGCCGGGAAAATAGTCAATCGGAAAGGAAACCATTTTATGATTAACAGCAAGCAGCGTGCATTTTTACGAGCTATGGCAAATCCGCTCGAAAGCACATTTCAATTGGGGAAATCCGGTATTTCAGAACAGGTCCTAAAACAATACGAGGACATCCTGGTTGCTCGCGAGATCGTTAAGACCAACGTTCTTAGAACCTGCGAAGACACCCCTCAGAATATCGCCCGCTCTGTCGCAGCTTCAATCAGTGCGGAAGTGGTTTGCATTGTAGGCCGGAAATTTGTCCTTTACAGAAAATCGGAAAAGCTCGTAAAAGAAGGAAAATCCATCGTCCTGCCCTGGTAAATTCCAGCAGGGCATTTTCCTCGGCTTATGGATAACCAGAATATAACATTACTTCTGTTTACAATGCGCTGCTTTATGTTATAATTTTATTTATCAGAACAATGCGGAGGTGAGAAACATGGAAAAATATGTCTGTACTTTATGTGGTTATGTCTATGATCCAATTGTTGGAGATCCCGATTCCGGAATCAAACCAGGCACTTCGTTTATTGATTTGCCAGAAGACTGGACCTGCCCTTTGTGCGGAGCGATGAAAGACCAGTTCGAAAAAGAATAAGATTCATTTAGCGTGCCGTGCCAAGCCTGCCTTAGGGCGCTGGTACATGCCACAGAATGCTTAACAAGACAAATGCGGTATCTGCACAAGGTACCGCATTGTCAAATTTATTGTATTATTGGAGATAATTATGGATTTATTTAGAATCGAAGAACATGTTTATGAAGTAGGGGCGAAAGACCCCGAAAGAAGGATTTTTGACAGCCTGGTCTATATGCCGCAGGGGACAACCTATAATTCATTTTTAATCGAAGGAGCAATGCATAACGCATTGATTGACTGTGTCGATCCTGAAAAAATCGATGTTTTGCTGCAAAATTTAAAAGAGACGCAGAGTAGTCCGATTGATTACATTGTTCTATTGCATTCCGAGCAGGATCATTCCGGATCAATTTTCACCGTCCTTGAACAATATCCGTCCGCCCGAATTGTATGCACCGAAAAGGTCAAGGAACTCATGGCGGTTCATCTTCATCTGACTGCGGACCGGATGATTGTGATGAAAGAGAATGATACGCTCGATCTGGGCGGAATGAGTCTGACTTTCCACCCGATTCCTTTCGCTCATTGGCCGGACAATACAATGGTCCTCCTCGAACCGCAGAATATCCTTTTTTCGAGTGATTTATTCGGTGCTCATTATACAGAAGAAAATGCCGTTACCATGATCCAGGGAGAAGCGATGGAGGCGGCACGCGGATATTTTTCTGAAATCATGATGCCTTTCCGGAAGAATATCGCAAAACATGTTTCGAAGGTCATTTCAATGAATCCTCGGATCATTGCTTCCTCTCATGGTGCAATCTGGCTTGATCCAAAACAGATTTTAGATCTGTATATGAAATGGACAAGCGATGAAGTCCGACATTTTGTAACCATTCCTTACCTTACCATGCATTACAGCACGAAAACTGCCGTTGACTGTTTGACAGAACAGCTAAAGCAGCGTGGGATTGACGTTCGATTACGAAATCTGACAGACAAACCGGAGAGCTTGCTGATTGAGACCGGTAAAATGATTTCTGACCTGGTGGATGCGTCCGCAATCGTTTTTGCATTTCCCACTGTTCTGGGAGGTCCTCATCCTGCAATCGCCTATGCGGCGATCACCGCAAATGCCATGATGCCAAAAACAAAATTCATGGGAATGCTTTGCTCCTATGGATGGGCGACGAAAGCTGCGGATGTGATCGCTTCCGTCACACCCAATTTCAAGTGCCAGCGGTTTGAGCCATTGCTGTTCAAAGGCCTGCCGACACAGGAGGATTTACTTCGCATCAGACAATATGCGCAAGAGATTGCCGATGCCATCCTTGCGTAGTACTGTATATAGACAGGGCTTGCAAAACAGCTTGATGATGTGATCAAACTGTTTTTATAGGAACAACTCGGGAGGCTCTCCGGATGTCGCGATTTTCATTAATAACTGGAGAATAACCACATTCAGCCGCCATTGAATCGGATTGACTCCATAAGAGATTGATGTCAGGATGTCATAATGAAATAACAAATAATATATCCGTTAATGATTGAAAACAACCATAGATTATCGATAAACGGGATAGATGAAAGAAAATAGAAATTAACACTTGCTCATGCAGTAAAAAACGATAAAATCTCCAAATAGAGTTCCTGCGTATTCTCTTTCCACCGGTTGCAGATTTTAACCGCCAATTCTTTTGTCGGAATGGACAGCCGAAGGACAATCAAGTCCTTGATGCCATCCGAAAGGGAAAGTTTGACATCATATCCACCGAAAAAATCCGGATCAAAGTTTGCCTTTACTTCGACATTTTTGCGGGAACTCTTTTCCCAGGACTTTGATGCGCTGGCGAGAAAAGAGTGGATATGCTCCGGAATCGTATGCTGCAGCCGATTCAGAATCTCCAGACCGGCGACGGTGATGTCACAGCGGATTACAGGGCTTCCTGCGGCATCCTTTTGTTCTTCCCCTTTGCGGACGGATTTTGTAACAAAGGAATTTTTGCACAAAGAATCAAAAACGGTTGCAAAAGTGAAATAATTCATATAGCATGTATCAAGAGCCATTGCTGTGAGCTCACCAACGGTGATGCCGGGGATTCGGCTGACGATATAAAGAATGATGATTTTATTTCTTGCTTTCTCTGCTTTATCCACACATGGTACCTCATACCTTTTACTCAAATCAATAATGGTCTATATTATATCACAAACCGGATATTTGGGAGACAGGATGAATAAAAACATTTTAGATCAGGAACAAAAGGAACAAAAATCGCTCATGAAAGTCGTTTTAGTCGGCGTGAATGCGTCGTTCAACCATACGAATCTTGCAATCCGCCAATTGAAATACTATTGCCGTCAAAACACAGATATTCGGGAGAATGTTGATTTTATTTGCCGGGAGTATACAATCAATGATTCAGTCCGGGAGAACATGGACTGCCTGTTGCAGGAGAATGCGGGGATTTATGGATTTTCGTGCTATATTTGGAATATTACAGTCATTCTTGAGATGACAGAAATTCTGAAAAAGCTTAGACCCGAGTGCGTCATCGTTCTTGGCGGGCCGGAAGTTTCTTTCGAACAAGAAGAATTTTTCTCTTTTCATCCAGAGATCGATTACATTATCCGGGGCTCCGGAGAAAAAGCGCTTTCTGATTTGCTGTTATCTTTTTTAGTCAATCAGCATCTCGATTTGATTTCGAATGTGCCACCTTCTTTACAAACCCGTCTGATCGATGGCGAGTCGGTTCCTCTGAATGAGATTCCATTTGCCTATGAACCAGAGGATTTCATGCTGAAACAGAAGCAGTATTATTATGAAACCACTCGCGGATGTCCTTTTGCCTGCAGCTACTGCCTTTCTTCCACAATCAAAGAAATAGACGTGCTGTCTATGGAACGGGTGAAAAGTGAATTGACGTTTTTCATTCAGCAAAAAATAAAGCAAGTGAAACTCGTGGACCGTACATTCAACTTTAATGACCGGAGAGCAATGGAGATTTGGCGGTTTTTAATGGAAAAGTATAATCAAAAGCCGTTCCAGACCAATTTCCATTTTGAATTAGCCGGGGATTTGCTTACGCAGGAATCAATCGCTTTGCTTGGAAAAGCACCGAAAGGACTGTTCCAATTTGAGATCGGCGTTCAAACAACAAATCGAATCGTGCTGGGGAACATCCATCGAAAATCATCCTTAAGCAAAATGTATGAAAATGTAAAAAAACTGAAAGAACTAGAAAACATCCCGCTGCATTTGGATCTGATAGCAGGTCTGCCGGGAGAGGACTGGAGCTCTTTTGCAAAATCATTCCACGATGTATTATCCTTGCGGCCAGACATGCTCCAGCTGGGATTCTTGAAAGTCCTGAAAGGCAGCCCCATTCGGGAGGATGCCGCGCGACTCGGTCTTGTTTATTTAGATCGCCCGCCTTATGAAATAATTGCGACAGCGTCAATGAGCTTTCATGAACTGAATCGACTAAAAAATATCGAGGATTTACTGGAACGTTATTATAATTCTTTCCTTTTCCGCTATTCTCTTGAATTCATTCTGGGAATTTTTCCCGATTCCTTTGACCTTTTTACGAAAATGGAGAAAGAGTGGGGGAAGAAGGGGTTATTCAAGAGAAATTTATCACGGCAGGAAATCATTCGGGAATTTTACTTCTTTGGCAGGATGGTGCTCGATGGCAGAATGGTATTCGACGAACCGAGTCGTCAGGAACCGAAAGAAGATTTCAACCTGTTCTGTGATTTGTTGAAATTCGATTATTACCGTTTTGATAAAAAAGGGAATATCGAGGAGCTGGAAATCAATTTCAGCCATCATCATCCATCATTGCCTCGAAATCTCGAAAAGGATTCCTGGTATCGGCCAAACGGCCAGCCGGTTTGCCTCAAACCAAGATTGGAGCGGTATCGCTTCGATGTGAGTCAATTGATTGGATCAGGCCGGGTTGTGCCCATTCTTTCGTATGTCCTGTATGAAATGGGCGGGGATCGTCCAACCATCATCGATGTGCTTGTCATTGAGGAAAATCATCATATATGAAAGTCTTGTATATAAACAGGAATTGAAATAATAAGCATGTGGTTCATTATCAATAATCTAATGATCAAAATAATAAATGGGAAATATGAACTTATTTTTTTGTTATTATTAAAAATCTCATAAAAACAATAAAATGAATCCTTAATTATGAAAAATATACAATAAAATATCTCCGAATTTAGCGAAAAAACAATCGTGGAATTGTATTTTGTGATAAAATAGAATTATGAAAAAGTGAAGCGAGGCGAGAATTTATCAATCGATCGGTGTATTGCTATTTTCAAATCTGAAAATTGATGAAACAAATAATTCAATGGACAATGAAAAAAACAGAATTTGCAATTAATTTTGGAGGAACAGGGAATGATAAAATTTGACTACTCAAATACTCAGAATCATTTAGAAAAAAATGAATTGGACAATTTCAATCTGCAAACAAGGCTGGCGCATGAAATGCTGCATAAAAAGACCGGCGCGGGATGCGACTACCTGGGATGGATTGATCTTCCTTCGAAATATGATAAGGAAGAATTTGCAAAAATCCGCAAAGTTGCGGCAAAAATCCGGAAAGACACGGATATTGTTGTGGTGATCGGAATCGGCGGATCCTACCTTGGCGCAAGAGCCGCCATCGAACTGTTGTCCCATACCTTTGCAAACATCGCATCCAAAAGAATCCGTAAAGCGCCACAGATTATTTTTGCGGGCAACAACATCAGTTCCACCTATATGTCGGATTTAATCGACATCTTGGAAGGAAAAGAGGTTTCAATCAATGTCATTTCCAAATCTGGAACGACAACGGAACCCGCTCTGGCATTTCGGATTTTAAAAGCGTATATGGAAACCCGATATGGTAAAGAAGGCGCAAAAGACCGCATTTATGCCACGACCGACAATGCGCGCGGAGCCCTGCGGACATTGGCAAAGGAAGAAGGATATGAGACTTTTGTTATTCCGGATGACATAGGAGGACGATTTTCTGTGCTTACAGCAGTGGGCCTTTTGCCGATTGCTATTGCGGGAATCGATATCCGTGAAATGATGAAAGGGGCAAAAGATGCGATGCTTTTATACCGCAACCCCAATCTGGAAGAAAATGACTGCTATACCTATGCAGTCGCACGGAATTGCCTCCTGAGAAAAGGATTCCAGGTTGAAGTCATGGTAAATTACGAGCCTTGCTTCCATTATATGACAGAGTGGTGGAAACAGCTGTTCGGAGAAAGCGAAGGAAAAGATGGGAGAGGCATCCTGCCGGCCGGTGTGGATAATACGACGGACCTCCACTCCATGGGCCAATATCTGCAAGACGGTGCAAGGATTGTGTTTGAAACCGTAATCCATGTTGAAAAACCCAGAAGATCGATGAAGATTTCAGCGGATCCGAAAAATCTGGACGGATTGAATTTTCTGACAAAGCTTGATATGGATGAAATCAACAAAAAGGCGATGCAAGGCACAGTCCTGGCTCACGTCGACGGCGGCGTCCCCAATTTCATCCTGACCATTCCGGAACTGACCGCGTACTGGCTTGGACAGATGATCTATTTCTTCGAAAAAGCATGCGGAATCAGCGGATATCTGCTTGCGGTCAATCCTTTCGACCAGCCTGGTGTGGAAGCCTATAAGAAGAATATGTTTGCCTTGCTTGGCAAGCCCGGGTATGAGAAAGAAAAAGCCCTGCTGGAAAAAAGATTGAAATAAACCCTATTCCTTGCAAAAATTGAGAATAAAAGGCCACAAAAAATCTCCTGCTTAACAAACAGGAGATTTTTATCGGATTTGGCAATCCGAGTTAATCCGAGCGGGAAGATACGAATGGATCAGATCTTGACAATCCAGCCAAACGGATCCGGCAATACGCCATACTGGATTCCAGTGATGGCATCATATAACTTTTGGCTCAAGGATCCGATTTTGTAATCATTGAATGTGACATCCGCTTCGTTCCACTTCAAAAGACCGATGGGGGAGATGACCGCAGCCGTTCCGGAACCAAAGGCTTCGGAGACTCTTCCTTCTATTGCCGCGGTGAATAATTCCTCGATTGACAACTTACGCTCTTCAACTTCGATTCCCCAGCTTTTGGCGAGTTCGATGACAGAACGGCGGGTGATGCCGGGCAGAGTGCTTCCACACAACGATGGGGTGACCAGTTTGCCGTCAATGACAAAAAACACATTCATCGAGCCTACTTCCTCCACGTATTTGCGCTCGACCCCGTCAAGCCACAGAACCTGGACGAAACCAGCCTTATAGGCTTTTGCCTGGGAAGCGAGACTGATCGCATAATTAGCAGGCGTTTTCGCAAATCCTGTACCTCCTTTTACTGCACGGACATATTCGTTCTCGACATAAATGCTCACAGGATCTAATCCTTGTGGATAATACGCACCGGAAGGGGAGAGAATGATGATGAACTGATACATATGGGATGGACGGACCCCTAAACAAGGATCTGTGGCAATAATGAAAGGACGGATATATAAAGAAGTGCCGGGTGCGGTCGGAACCCAGTCCTGATCCAGCTGAACCAGCTCTTTAAGACAATAGACACAAAATTCAGGGTCAATCGGAGGAATGACCAATCGTTCATTGGAGACATTGATCCGATTCATATTATCGATAGGGCGGAACAGGTTGATGGAACCGTCTGCGGTACGATATGCCTTGAGCCCTTCAAAAATGGCCTGCCCGTAATGAAAAACCATGGTGGACGGATCCAGGACCAAAGGACCGTAAGGGATGATGCGCGGATTGATCCAGCCTTCCCCTTCGTGATAATCCATAATAAACATATGGTCGGAAAATGTCTGCCCAAATCCGAGCTTCGTCTCA
>CAZJXH010000174.1:0-7982 GCA_964549475.1 uncultured Oscillospiraceae bacterium | reverse complement strand
CCGGCATTTATTTCAAATGCTTATGGAATAATGTCTACCCTTCCTGCGACCTTAACGAAATTCTGGTGGTCTTATACGCTTGTCATTGTGCCGATCGCAGTAGCCTGCACAACGATTGCGACCCTGTCCGCCTGTCTTGGACAGCTTAAGGAAAAGCCGTCGCAAGTCATGCTGCCGCGTGCACCGAAGGCAGGAAAACGCATTCTTCTCGAACGGGTTCCTTTTATCTGGAAACATATGAGCTTTACTAAAAAAGTAACAGCCCGCAATATCCTGCGGTACCGGAAACGTTTTTATATGACTGTATTTGGAATCGCCGGGTGCTGCGCGCTGCTTGTCACGGGATTCGGACTGCGGGATTCCATCCGGGATATCGTCGACAAACAGTTCGGCGAGATTTATCAGTACAATCTTTCGATCTATTTGAAAGAGGATGGAGCGGCGGAAACGGATAAAATTGTAAGTGGATTTTTACATAATACCGATTATGTGGAGAACTACGCGGTAATGCATATGGAAAAGGGATTTGCAGAAATGGGCGGGAAAAGCGAAAGCGTGGCGATTTACGTTCCGAAAGTGACAAGCGAGTTAAAAAAACAGCTAACATTGAGAGACCGGAAAAGCGGAGAGGATATCGCTTTTAATGAAAATTCCGTTGTCCTTACTGAAAAACTTTGTGAAACGCTCCACATCAAAACGGGGGATACGATTACCCTGCGCAATTCGGATGGGAAAAGCGCCGAGTTTACTGTAAGCGGAATTTCAGAAAATTACATTACCAGTTTCGCATTTATCAGCACATCGAATTATGAGAAGGCCTTCATGATAACGCCCGAGTATAAACTGGTCCTTATAAAAGCGACCGATGACAGGGAAGCCATGCGGAATAAAATTTCCCAGGAAGTGCTGAAAAGCGACAATGTCATGCTGATGCAATACTCGCAAACCATCCGGGACAGTTTTGAGAACACGGTGGGAAGCATTGACTATATTGTCATTGTACTCATCCTGTCGGCAGGCGCTCTTGCGATTATTGTGCTCTACAATCTCACCAATATCAACATCTGCGAGCGGAAAAAAGAGCTTGCGACCATCAAAGTGCTGGGTTTTTACGAGAAAGAAGTGGCATCGTATATCTACCGGGAAACATCGGTTCTATGCCTGATCGGGACCCTTGCCGGCTTCGGTTTCGGCACCTGGCTGCATTCCTTTGTTGTTAAGACCGCGGAAGTGGATGCGGTCATGTTCGGCCGTTCCATCTATCTGCAAAGCTACCTTTTCGCTGCGCTGGTCACCATCGGATTCACCATCCTGGTTGACCTTGTCATGCTCCTCAAACTAAAAAAAATCAACATGGTGGAATCAATGAAAGCAAATGAATAGAAAATCGAGGAATGAATCGAAAACCACGAATGTAAAAATAAAGTAAAAATCCGGTTAATCCATCACAGAATCATCACATTCAAGAACTAGAATAACCTTACAAGAATTTGAAAGGCAGGGTTATTCATGCAGACAGAAATCATTCGTAAAATAACTGATGATTTAAAAAAACAATTCAAGAAGCCATTCCGATGGGCGGCTTTCTTTTCCATAATAATGACATTCGCAATTATCTTTGTGCTGCTTGATACATTTATCATCCCTCGCGCAGGAACCGCGATCGCCGCAGAATTCTTCTCAACCGCCTCTTTCTCAGCAACAGCGGCAAATTCCGGCAGCCAGTCGACCTCGTCCGAATCCGCCAGTGATGTACAAGTCCCTGCAGAGGTCACTCCAGTAATAACGAGTTCTTCCTATAAAGATACAAACATCCAGATTACGATTACGACGGTCCGTAAGTACGATACAACCATTTATGCGGCGGATATTCAATTGTCAAGCATTGCTTATCTGAAAACCGCATTCGCGAATAATACTTACGGACGCAATATCAAAGCGACGACATCGGCCATTGCCGAACAGAACAACGCGATTTTTGCCATTAACGGCGATTATTACGGATTCCGGGATACGGGATTTGTTCTGCGAAACGGCGTTCTTTACCGGAATACTGCACGAAAAGCAGGAAGTGACGAGGCATTGACTATTGACAGCCAGGGCAATTTCTCCATTATCAATGAAAGCTCGACCGATGCCCAGTCTCTTGTCAAATCCAATGTACTGCAGGTGCTGTCTTTCGGACCGGCATTGATCCGCAACGGAACAATCAGCGTCACTGCAAACAGCGAAGTTGGACAGTCCATGACAAGCAATCCCCGTACGGCGATCGGTCAGATTTCTGCGCTTCACTATATCATCATCGTTTCCGACGGACGGACGAGTGAAAGTGCCGGATTGTCGCTTCTGGAACTGGCGCAGGAGATGAAGGCGCAGGGATGCACAACAGCCTACAATCTTGACGGCGGAGGGTCCTCTACCATGTGGTTCAACGGACAGGTCGTCAACAACCCGGCAAACGGGAAATCCTCTTCGGAAAGGAGCGTGAGCGACATTGTCTACATCAGTTGACAAAACCGTCAAGGCAACGAACCGGCAGGCCAGGAAAACCGTATTTGTCTATTTTGCAATAGTCCTCTTCTGTATCATTTTTGACAAAGTCTATGCTTTGTTCAGTCATGGGGTTTCTTCGGCATCCATGTCGTTCCTGTTTCTTTATCCTCTTTTTGGCGGAGCGGTCCCATTCCTTCTGCTATGGCTTTTCGTTCCTCGGGCATCTGAGACCAAAGCCTACCGGTTATCCTATAATTGCTACAATTCCGGTATTGCAGCATTGACTGTCCAAAGCATGCTGAACGGCGTTTTTGAAATCGCCGGCACTTCCTCGAAATATCTGACGGCCTTTACGCTGGCCGGCTGGGCAATGGTGACTGCAGGAACGTTTCTATTCCTGATTCATGTGTGCAGAAAGGGAACCTGATAAATGAATCACAAACGAGGAAAACATGGAATGATCCATCACTACAATAATCAGAAGAGAATAAACAAAAAACAAGCAGCGAAGAAATAATAAAATTCAGAAAGGAAGTAATAAAATTCAGAAAGGTAATAAATTTCAATAAAGAAATGAAAACACTTTGAGTATAAAAGAAATTACAAGGATAAAAAAATGAAAAGGAGTGAATAAGATGACCCTGAAAACATTCAAACGTTATGAGAAGAAATTTTTGTTGAATGAAAATCAGTACAATGAAATGCTGAAAAGACTGCCCCTTAACATGACTCCTGACAAAAACAGCAGGCAGGACGCCTGTTATTCGATTCATAATATCTATTACGACACCGTAAACAATGATATCATCCGAAATTCCATCTCGCACCCGTATTACAAAGAAAAACTCAGGCTTCGCAGCTATACCGTGCCGGTCTCCCCGGACGACATCGTTTTTCTGGAGTTTAAAAAGAAAATCGGAGGAATCGTTTCGAAAAGACGCGCGACAATGACTCTGCAAGATGCCTATCATTTTATCGAAACCGGCACAAAACCAGAAATGACAGGATATATGAACAACATCGTCATCGAGGAAATCGCACAGTTCCTTAAAAACAATAAAGTGGAACCTAAAGTTCTTATCAGCTATGACAGAAAAGCGTTTTTCGGGAAAACGGACAAAAGCATCCGGATTACGATTGACAAGAACATCCGGACACGAAGAGTCGATGTGGCATTAGAAAAAGGCGCTCACGGGAAATTACTTCTGGATAACAATCCATTCCTTATGGAAATCAAATTCAGCCAGGCGATGCCTTTGTGGTTCACCGGGATTTTATCCGAACTGAAGATTTATAATACCAGCTTTTCCAAGTATGGAACCGAGTATAGGAATTATCTACTGGAAGATTTGCATCAACGCAGACGGTCCACCCGCTATTTCCCGATATACGAAAAAAGCCCCGCAACTCTTGCCCCATGCATTAATCAGTGAAGGAGACATTTAAATGCTAGAAACATTATTCACCACCACGGTATCTGAAACCCTTACGATCGGAGGGACGATCACCATCCTACTCAGTGCCTTGGCATTAGGCCTTCTTATCAGCATTGTCTATATGAGGACCAATAAAAAAGAAGAATATTCACAGAGCTTTGTCATCACGTTGATCATGCTGCCCGCTATTATCTCAATGATTATCCTTCTGGTAGGAAGCAATATCGCAAGAGCCTTCAGCCTTGCCGGTGCCTTCAGCCTGATCCGGTTCCGCAGCGCGCCCGGTGATTCCAAGGATATTGCCTATGTGTTTTTCACCCTGGGCGTCGGACTGGCCTGCGGCATGGGCTATATCGCCTACGCAACGCTTTTTGCAATTATCCTGTGCCTTGTGATGATTGTCATCACCTATACAAAATTCGGGACATCCAAAAACATCCCGATGAGAATCCGGATCACTATACCGGAAGACATGAGCTATCAAGGGGTTTTTGATGAAACATTCGATCAATTCACAACAAATTACAAACTCGTAAAAATAAAGACAACCGATTTTGGATCCCTGTTTGAACTGGTATATGATGTGCATTTACTGGACAACATCGATACAAAAGAACTCATTGACCGATTGCGATGCAAAAACGGCAATCTAAGCGTCGCACTATTAATAAAAGAAACCAAAGGGGATAAATTATGAAAAAGTTACGAATCTTTCTGGAAACAACCGCAATTGTTCTTTGCATGGCGCTTCTTGCCGCCTGTACACCGGCTGTGGCAAAGAACACATCTTCCACGAGTGGGACAAGCACGGCCAAAGTATCCGGCACTACTATCCAGAATACCACCGATGCCAATGCGGCTGTCGTTGAATACGAAGATGACGATTATTACTTTGACTGGAAAAACGCCACCCATACAACCATCACGTTGAACGGCGGATCGGCTGCAGTAAGCGGACAAGGCGCCAAAGCATCCGGATCGGTGGTGACCATCCTGTCATCCGGCACCTATGAAATTACCGGAACACTCACCGATGGAAGCATTGTAGTGGATATCGACAAATCTGTGGATAAAGGCACGGTTTTCATTATATTGAACGGAGTGGACATCACAAGCCAGACGAGCGCTCCTATTTATATCAAAGACGCAAAAAAAATTGTCCTGCTGCTTGAAACAGGCACAAAAAACACTGTCTACGGAGGAAGCGGTTGTGTCGTCAACGCCGATAACGAGCCATCAGCCGCCATCTTCAGCAAAGCCGATCTGACGATCAGCGGAAGCGGAACGCTTACAGTAAAAAGCGACTTCAATGATGGGATCACAAGCAAGGATGTTCTTAAAATCACCGATGGAACACTGACCGTCAATTCCAAATCCGATGGCATCGTCGGCAAAGACAGCATCAACATTGAAAAGGCGACGATCACCATAAGTGCAGGAAAAGATGGAATGAAATCGAGCAATGAGACCGATGCGACCCTTGGAAATGTCATGATTAAAAATGGGCAATTCACCATAACAGCTGAATGTGATGCGGTATCCGCAGTCAATACCCTGCAAATCGACAATGGCACATTCAACCTGACATCGGGCGGCGGCTATCCCGGTAAAAGCATCAGCAGCGGAAACGATCCCGGTGGGAATCCCGGTGGGAATTTCGGCGGAAAACCAGGCGAGAAGATGGCTGTGACAGCAGCAGCGACAACAAACGCCGAGATCAGTAAAAAGGGACTGAAGGCCGGGAAAAACCTGATCGTCAATGGTGGAAATATCACGATTTCATCTTACGATGATGCCATCCACAGCAACCTGAACCTTACCATCAACAACGCCACATTAACCATACAGACCGGCGATGATGGAATCCACGCCGAAAAGGACGCGGTGATCAACAGCGGCCCAATCACCATTAAAAATTCATATGAGGGAATCGAAGGATCCAATGTCACGCTGAATAGCGGCACATTCAGCATCAGTTCCACGGATGACGGAATCAACATCAACAGCAGCAGCGGAGTCTTTACAATAAACGGCGGGGAGATTTCAGTCAATGCGAATGGAGACGGACTCGACTCAAACGGAACAATTATTGTCACAGGAGGCAGCATCTATGTCGATGGACCGATCAATGACGGCAATGGCGCGATCGATTACGACAGCGACTTTCAAATCAGCGGCGGCAACCTGATCGCGTCAGGCAGCTCCGGTATGGCACAGGCTCCGTCCGAGGAATCCAAGCAATTCTCCTTATTGATGTATTATGATTCTATCCAGACGGCGGGGACGAAAATAACTGTCAAGGATGGCAGCGGCAATGTGGTGGCAAGCTTTACTCCAACCAAGAAATACAGTTCGGTCGCCATTTCCTCCCCGCTGCTTGCAAGCGGCTCGACATACACTCTCTATAAAAACGATACAAAAGTCACCAGTTTTAAAATTTCCGATGCATTGACCTATCTGACAGAATCCGGAGTGACTACCGGATCGCAATTTAAGGGCCCGATGGGCAGAAAATAAAACAAATCCTTGCAAAAACAAGACGTTTGTGATATAGTGAACAGCGTAGTAAAGCAGTGTGATTTTCGAAGAGTGGGGTTGACCCACTCTTTGTTGCATATTAGGAGGCACAGGGTTTGTCAGGACGATCGGTAACAGAACAAAAGGTATTTAATTTGATCGAAAACACCATCCTTTCGATGAATCTGGATCTTGTGGATGTTGAATATATCAAGGAGAAGAAGGAGTGGATCCTGCGCATTATCATCGACAGGGCAGGCGGTGTATCCCTTGATGACTGTTCGGATGCAAGCCTTTCCATTGATCCGCTTCTTGATGAGAGCGACGTGTTCCGGGATTCCTACAACCTGGAAGTTTCGTCTCCGGGAATCGACCGGCCCTTTGTAACCGACAAGGATTATATAAGGAATATCGGACAACTGGTGGAGGTCCATCCGATCCAGCCTCTCAAGGGAGAGCGAAAATGGGTGGAGGGAATCCTGCAATATGTGACAGAAGACCGCCTTGGCATCCTCCTTGACGAACCTTTTGTAAAAGGGGTGAAGCCCAGGACGAACGGGCAGGAGAAAAGTTTTTTACGGCAGGATATCAAGACAGTAAAGAAAGCGATACGCTTTTGAATAAAAATAATTAAAATTCAAATAGATGAGAGGAGAATATAAAATTAATGAACGCAGAACTGATTGAAGCGATAAGATTATTGGAAAAGGAACGAGCGATTGATGCCGAGGTGCTCTTCGAAGCCATTGAGGATGCTCTTGTATCTGCCTATAAGCGAGAATTCGATGCAAAGACCGTTGATAACATCCGGGCGGAGGTGGATCGTGAAACCGGCGCAATGAGAGTCTTCCTGTCAAAAGAAGTCGTTGAGACCGTGGAGGATCCGAATGCCCAGATTTCTCTTGAAGAGGCAAAAGCGCTTTCTCCGGATTTCGACCTTGGCGACGAAATGGAGTATCAGCTTTCTCCGCAAGACTTTGGTCGGCTTGCCGCACAAACCGCGAAGAATATCATCAGCCAAAAAATCAACAGCGCAGAGAGAGAACGGATTCAAAACGAATTCTCCAGCAAAATCGGCGAACTGGCGACCGGCGTTGTCCAGCGGAAAGACCGCAGGGAAGTCATCGTGGATATCGGACGTGCGGAAGCGGTCCTGTCCCAGAATGAGCAGGTTCGGACCGACGTTTACAACTTTAATCAGCGTATGAAGTTTTATATCCTTAAGGTTGACGAGAAAAAAGGGCGACCGGTCATTTACGTTTCCAGGAGCCACCCCAATCTTGTCAAGAAATTATTCGAGATCGAAGTGCCGGAGATCGCAGACGGCGTGGTGGAAATTGTTTCGATATCCAGAGAGGCCGGCTCCCGGTCGAAAATCGCGGTTGCCTCAAGAGACGAGAACGTGGATCCGGTGGGGTCCTGTGTCGGACAGAAAGGGCTTCGTGTCGGAGCCATCATGGATGAATTAAAAGGGGAGAAAATTGATATTATCGAATGGGACAGCGACCCTGTCATTTATATCAGCAACAGCCTGAG
>CAZJXH010000173.1:0-7991 GCA_964549475.1 uncultured Oscillospiraceae bacterium | reverse complement strand
CCCACCTGTGGTTCCCATTCATTCTTCTCCTATCCGCGCCTATCCGCGATCGGGTTTAATTGTATCTCCAAAATCACGCGACCATTGATCCAGTTCCTGGATGGTCTGATAATCGACGTAATTCGTAAAATTGATCCTGCTAAGCTCGTCCATCGTCTTTTCAACATGGATGGCGATATCTAAAAATCCGATCTTCCCTTTTAAAAATCGTTCTACGGCCTTCTCATTCGCCGAATTCATGACAACCGGCATGCTTCCCCCCATGGCAGACGCCTCATAAGCGAGAGACAGGCAGCGGAAAGTGTCTGAATCCGGTTTTTCGAAAGTAAGGTGATTTGCGACAAAAGGATCGAACGGCTTATATTCTCCGGCGATCCGTTCTTTTTTCATCAAGGCGATCTGGATCGGCAGCTTCATATCCGGGAATCCCATCTGTGCCATGACCGAACCGTCATGATACTCCACCATGGAATGAATGATGCTCTGTGGATGAACCACAACCTCGATCTGAGACTCGGAAACATCAAACAGCCAATGGGCCTCGATCACTTCCAGCCCCTTGTTCATCATGGTGGCGCAGTCAATCGTAATCTTTCCGCCCATCGTCCATGTGGGAGGGGCAAGCGCGTCGTTAATACTGACATGCTCCAGCTCGCTCCTTGTTTTTCCTCTGAAAGGTCCCCCCGATGCGGTTAAAAAAATCCGATGAATCGCTTCATTTGATGATCCGATCAAACATTGCCAGATCGCAGAATGCTCGCTGTCAACCGGATAAATGGATATATTTCTCTTTTTGGCGAGCGGAATGACAATCGATCCGCCTGCAACCAGTGTCTCCTTATTGGCCAGCGCGATATCCTTGCCGGCCAGAATGGCCTCGATCACCGGTTTAAGGCCATTTACCCCAACCATCGCGGCAACCACCATTTCTGCTTCCGGGAGGGTCGCGACCGCGATATTTCCGTCCATTCCGGACATGACGGCGACTTTCGGATCCAGATCGCGGATCTTCTCCTGTAAAAGCAATGCCGATACCGGATCTGACATGGATACCAGAAGTGGACGGAACTGCCGGACCTGCTCTTCCATCCGGTCCACGTTCTGGTTTGCGCTTAGCGCCACCACCCGGATTCCGAATGTCTTTGCAACCTCGAGAGTCTGTACCCCGATGGAGCCTGTGGATCCAAGAACAGAAATAGATTGTATCATTTCGACCTCATTTTCTTTCATTTGATTTAATAGCGAATGCTCGGTCAAACAGCGGATGTCAGGTCAGATAATAAATCAATGCTCCGACAAGCATGGTCGGGAAGCTGAAAAACATCCCGTCAAACCGGTCCATCAATCCACACTGGCCTGGCAGGAAATTTCCAAAATCCTTCGTTCCGGACCAGCGTTTGATCGCAGAAGCGAACCAGTCGCCGAATTGTGAGATGATACTTGTCAGCAGGCCGATGGTGACGCCGAATGCGATCCGGTAAACCACGGACCGTTCCACGATATCCGCCCCGTTCATAAAAACGCTGAACCATATCGTCATGATAAAGATGGACCCGAGGATCCCCCCCACGCATCCCTCCCAGGTCTTTTTCGGGCTGATTTGCGGGATAATCTTGTGCTTCCCCAGTGTGACCCCGGTAAAATAGGCGAAAACATCAGAAATCCATGCGGTCGTCATCGCAGCGATCATCCACAGATATCCGTTCGGGATGGCAAAAAGCAAGATGAGCGCACAGACGATCGGTACGACAACATATCCGGCGATAAGGGGCACGCTGACCGCGTCCATCAGCACAGAGGGGCCTTTCTTGATAATAGTATAAAAAACAGAGAAACCGGCGAATAGAACCAGCATCAGGAACAGATAGGAAATGGACTCGGTGACATAACGCAAGATGACAGCCTGTTCCGTAATCAGTTTATTCGGAGAAACATTGGAGTAATCCATAATGAGCCTCCAGCCGAGATCTCCGTGGATCAGGATGGTAATGACCGGTGCGAAGACACACAGGCTTCCCACAACGGCAATCGGCTGGTTCACATGATTCAATTTGACCTTGACAACAGTCGAGACTTCAATAATACAAATCGCCGCCACTAAAAAAAAGAACAGCAGGGGCAGCTGGGGAATGTTGTATCCGGGGAGAATAAATCCTGCAACAGCAATCGTAAAAATAATTCCGGTTATGACTCGCTTCTTCATTTTTTCACCCCGCCAAATCGTCTGTCTCTTTTTGCATATTCAGCCAACGCCTCATCAAGGTCCTTCTCAGTAAAATCCGGCCATAAGACATTCGAAAACCAAAACTCTGCATAAGCGGATTCCCAGATAAGGAAATTGGATTGCCGGTATTCACCGCTGGGCCTGATGATAAGGTCCGGGTCCGGGATGTCCGGAAGATATAAATAATTTGGTATCATTGTCTCATTGATCTCATCGGGATTGATTTCGTTGTTGGCCACTTTCCGGCTGATCTCTTTCACAACATGAACAATCTCTCTTCTTCCGCCATAGTTGAAAGCAATAATCAATTGCATCTTGCTGCGATGGGCCGAGCGTATTTCTGCTTTTTCCAATTCGTTTCTGATATCGGGCGGCATGGTTTCCATATCTCCGAGAACGCGCAGGCGTACGCCCTGTTCTTCCATCTCCGGATCGTATTTGTTGAGAAATTCAATCAGCAGATCCATCAATGCGGAGACCTCGTCCGCAGGTCTTGTCCAGTTTTCTGTCGAGAATGCATAAACCGTCAGATAGGAAATTCCGCGATTCCCGCACCATTCGGTCATTTTACGCAATTTCTCCGCACCGGCTTTATGCCCCGCTTTCCGCGGAAGCCCCCGTTTCTTCGCCCATCGGCCGTTCCCATCCATGATAACCGCCAAATGGGTCAGCACAGGTCCTGTGAATTCTTCTTTCGTTTTCTTATGCAGAAAAAACCCCATCCTTCACTCCTAACCAAAACAATTTATGCCGATGCGATATGCCGAATCAGACCACCATGAGGTCCTTGTCTTTGTCTGCGATAATCTTTTCGATCTCGGCAATATACCGGTCCGTCAACTTTTGAACGGCGTCTTCGACTTCCGCCAATGTGTCTTCGCTGATTTCCTTTTTCTTCTGCATGTCTTTGAATTTATCCATTGCCTCTCTTCGAATGGCTCGAACAGCGACTTTTGCCTCTTCTCCGTGCTTTGCCACGGTTTTGGTCAGTTCCTTTCTTCGTTCTTCCGTCAAAGACGGAAATACCAAGCGGATCGTCTTCCCGTCATTGTTCGGGTTGATCCCCAGTTCAGAGACCTGGATCGCCTTTTCGATCAGTTTGAGCGCAGTCGGATCAAAAGGAGTGATGGTGATCATTCTTGGTTCGGGCACTTGAATATTCGCCAGCTGGTTGACCGGTGTGGGGCTGCCGTAATAATCAATCGCAATCTTATCGAGGACTTTTGGATTAGCCCTTCCTGCGCGGATTGTGTTGAAATCCTCTCTCAGCACACTCAGCGTTTTCGTCATTCTATTTTCATAAGGGATATACGCGTCTTTCGTAATTTCCATCATAGAATTGTCCTCCAGTTAATTATTTGTTATACGTTATTATAATCTAAGTATCCGATATGAGCAAGATATACAAAAAAAAAGAGCCTTCCGGCTTGAAAAAAGAGCCTTCCGGCTCTCATTGAAAACGGAACATGGGACGGTTCTTTTATTTCATTTTCTTTTATTTATGAAATAAAAGAACCGTCCCCATGTTCCAACTGTTTCTCATCCTGTCACGGCAATCATCACTTCGAAATAATCGTTCCGATTTCTTTCCCGCATGCGATGTCGATGATGTTGTGAAGGTTCTCCATGCTGAACACGCCGATTTTGATGTTATTGTCGCGGCACAGGGCTGCTGCGGTCGCATCCATGACGCCAAGATTCTTGGACAGGATTTCGTTATAGTCCACATGCCGGTATTTCTTGGCATCGTCGTATTTTTTTGGATCTTTATCATATACGCCGTCGACCATTGTGGCCTTTAGCAGGATATCCGCTTCAATCTCGGTGCAGCGAAGCGCAGCGGCGGTGTCGGTGGAAAAATACGGATTGCCGGTTCCACAGGCAAAAATGACAATTCGGCCTTTCTCAAGGTGACGGACCGCACGTTTGCGAATATAGGGCTCTGCGAACTGGCGCATTTCGATCGCGCTTAAAATTCTTGTAACCGCACCAGCCTGTTCCAGCGCATCGGAAAGAGCAAGGGAGTTCATCGCCGTTGCCAGCATTCCCATATGGTCCGCGGTAACCCGGTCCATTCCTTCGCTGGTGCGTCCCCGCCAGAAATTTCCTCCGCCGACAACAATGGCGATCTGGACGCCCATCTCAGAAAGCTCTTTCACCGTCTGTCCGATATCCTTCAGTACCTCATTGTCGATCCCGTGGCCTTTTCCACCTGCCAGCGCTTCTCCGCTCAATTTCAGCAAAACTCTTTTGTAAATCGGTGTTGCCATTGCATCCTCCCTCTTTTTAAAAAAAGAGGTACGCATTGAGTTGCATACCTCTATAATCCCGATCGCTTATTTGATCTGCTTCATCACTTCAGCAGCAAAATCCTCTTCCTTCTTCTTGATTCCTTCCCCCATTTCAAACCGTGCGAAACGCCTGATGGAAATATTCTCGCCGATCATGGCAATCATTTCTTTAAGCAGGGCATCAATGGTCTTGGAATCATCCTTGACAAAAGCTTGATTCAACAGACAGTTCTCTTCGCAGAATTTCTTCAATCCACCTTCGACAATACGGTCGATGATCTTCTCTGGTTTGCCTTCATTCAACGCTTTATTGCGGAGAATGTCGCTTTCCTTGTCGATTTCTTCCTGCGGAATATCTTCCTTGGAAATCCATTTCGGATTCATCGCTGCGATCTGCATGGCAACATCTTTGACAAAGCCCTTGAACATATCGTTCTTCGCGGCAAAGTCGGTCTCGATATTCACTTCAACCAGTACACCGATTCTGCCATTCGCATGGATATAGGACTCCACAATTCCTTCTGCGGCGATTCTTCCGGATTTCTTCGCAGCGGAGGCGATTCCCTTTTCTCTCAGCCATGCGATGGACTTCTCGATATCGCATTCCGCCTCTAAAAGAGCCTTCTTGCAATCCATCATTCCGGCACCGGTCTTTTCTCTTAATGTTTTGATCATATCCATTGTAATATCCATAAATATACCCCTTTAAATCTTATATTCCCTCTTGCGAAATCCAAATCCTCATTCGGCTTTCCATTCCAAGAGCCTGATTACATCACCACTTCATCGGTTTCTTCGATCTTTGCAATCTCGTCTGCGGCCAGTTCTTCGGAGGGAACATCAATCTGCTCGCCCTGACGACCTTCGATGATCGCATCTGCCATTTTCCCGACAATCAGCTTGACTGCGCGGATTGCGTCGTCATTGCCCGGGATGATATAGTCCACTTCATCCGGATCACAATTCGAGTCTACGATGCCGGCGACAGGAATGCCCAGCCTTTTTGCTTCCAATACCGCGATATGTTCTTTCTTAGGATCCACGACAAAAACGCAGGACGGTTGTTTCTGCATTCCGATGATTCCGCCGAGATTCTTCTGTAATTTTTCCATTTCGTTCTTCAGTTTTGCAACTTCCTTCTTTGGCAGAACATCAAATGTGCCGTTCACGGACATCTGTGTCAGTTCTTCCAGACGGGCAAGTCGTTTCTCGATGGTCTTGAAATTGGTCAATGTGCCGCCCAGCCAGCGGTTGTTGATGAAGTACATCCCACAGCGCTCCGCCTCTTCTTTGACAGAATCCTGCGCCTGTTTCTTCGTTCCGACAAAAAGAACGGTGCCGCCGTCCATCGAAATCTGCCGGATGAACATGTACGCGTCTTCCACCTTGCGGACGGTCTTCTGGAGATCGATGATATGGATCCCGTTTCTCTCGGTGTAGATGTACTCCGCCATTTTAGGATTCCATCTGCGTGTCTGATGCCCGAAGTGCACCCCTGCTTCCAATAAGCTCTTCATGCTGATAACTGACATTTTTCTTCCTCCTGTTTTTTCCTCCACGAGTTCATATCCCTTATAATCTTAATAGACAACAGAACGGGAACCTCGTGTGTGTATTTTTTTACTCGTGATATTGTACCACCAAAAACGATATTGTTCAATAGGATTTTTGGAACATGGGGATTTTGGGGAACATGAGGATTTTTAGAACGTGAGGACGGTTCTTTTATTTCGAAACATGCTCTCCACCTGCCGGGAAGGACTTTCCTATACAAAAGCATAACTTCAGTGGATCGGGTCGTTTTGTCGGTCGAATTTATCTATAGATTTTCAAGGTCAACATCAACGATCAGATGCTCTGGCAGTCGTTCTTTTTTGAAAAACATGACCATGTACCAGGGCAGGTATGTAATCTGCTCATGCACACTGACGTTTCCCTTACAAAAGACATACGCTTTGCGGATGTCCCACTCGGAAACCTTGAGAGCATTGTTCAGTGCAGGATGGCTCTTATAATCACTGCCTGATTTGACTTCCACTGGAATGACAGTTTTTCCTTGCTGAAGGACAAAGTCGATCTCACCCAGATTCTTCCGGTTCATATAACGCAATTCAAATCCATTGGCTTTCAGCAGCTGGGCAAAGGTGTTTACCAAAATGCTGCCCATGTTTACATTCAAGTCACCGTTTAGAATATCAAACTGCACATTTTCCATACTGGCGGCACACAGCAG
This sequence comes from uncultured Oscillospiraceae bacterium, assembly GCA_964549475.1. Classification (GTDB taxonomy): domain Bacteria; phylum Bacillota; class Clostridia; order Saccharofermentanales; family UBA5734; genus JBBQKF01. The sequence goes on along the minus strand of CAZJXH010000173.1, from coordinate 1,243 downwards.
CCCCGTGTCATCCATATACAGCCTGAAGAGATTGCTTTGCTCGTTGAGCCGCAGCGGGGTTTTTGGTTCTGTAATGTTGTAGCACGGCAAAGCTACGCCCGCGTCCGAAAGCCATACGAAGCTGCTCTTATAGCGGTCCATACGCGCTGTTTTACTGATGTCGGCCAACTGAAAGCGTCGGTTTTGAGTGTTGAGCTCTGCGGGGATACGGTCAAAAATATTCTTGATACGAATTTTATCATTCTGCGAGTATTTCGTGATGTCCTGTCGATACATTGCGAGGATATCCGTCTGAATTTTTAATACCTCGCCAATGTCATGTGTATCGACAAACCTCTGTACGACGGCCGGCATCCCGCCAATGATAACATAGTACCGAAACAGATCGGACATTGTTTGATGGATGGCATCGCTCACGACCGCAGCTTTGTTAAAGCATTCTTTCAAGTATGAGACCGTTTCCACCTGTACCCCGTTTGCCAGGGCGAACTCCTCGAAGTCCATTGGATACATTTGAAGTGTCTCTTCATAGCCCACGGGATAGGATTGAACTTCCTTGTAATTCACACCCAGAAGCGAGCCGGACTCAATATAGTCAAAACGCCCATCCTCTATCAGAAACTTCATGGCGGTTCGGGCTGCCGGGCACTCCTGTATCTCGTCAAAAAACACCATCGTCTTATCCGGCACCATCGGCGCTCTAAGATAGGCCGTCAGATTCATAATCAGCGTTTCAGCGTTCAGATTACCATCAAAAATCAAAGCCGCCCTTGGCTCCGTGATGAAATTGATTTCCACAAAGTTCTCATAATTTTGTCTGCCGAACTCACGAATCAGAAACGTCTTGCCGATCTGTCTGGCGCCGGTGATTAAAAGGGCTTTTCTAGATTTATCGTTTTTCCAGCTTACTAATTTATCGTACATTTTACGGTAAAGCATCGTTTCACCTCCCGTTCGCAATACAATCTGTAACGTTATTCTTATATTATAGTCCTAAATATGCGACGTTATTCTACAATTTTTCGAGTTGATTTGTAACGTTTTTCTTATTGTAGCAGATTGGCGCCGGGGATGCAAGTGCGTTTTGGGCGAAATTGTCAGCTTTGGCGGAATTGTCAACCGATTCATTAGGATTTTTGAAACATGGGGACGGTTCTTGTGTTGCATTTTATTTTGTTTATGCAACACAAGAACTGGTCTGACCCCCAAAAAGTATACAAAAGAGGGACGGTTAAAGTATAAT
>CAZJXH010000172.1:0-8099 GCA_964549475.1 uncultured Oscillospiraceae bacterium | reverse complement strand
CGGCGGTAAACTGAAAAACCGCGCGATGTTTTACTGCGATGAGCTCGGAACGCCCCCAGCCATCGAGTCACTGGAGCTGATTTTTTCAGCCAGCCGCTCACGCCGGCTTGCGATGGTACCGATCATCCAGTCCTTCGGTCAGCTCGAAAAGAATTACGGCAAAGAGGGTGCGGAAATCATCGTGGACAACTGCCAGGACACCATCTTCGGTGGATTCGCTCCCAACAGTCAAAACGCCGAAGTGCAGAGTAAAGCATTGGGCAGCCGCACCGTCATGAGTGGCAGCGTAAGCCGCGGAAAGAACGATCCCAGCCAGTCCTTACAGATGATGGAGCGTCCCCTCATGACGCCTGATGAACTAAAATCCATTCCCAAGGGTAACTTTGTTGTGATGAAAACCGGCACCCATCCCATGAGGACAAAATTGCGGCTGTTCCTTGATTGGGGTATTCGTTTTGGAGAGCCTTATACTGTGGAGGAAAAAGCGCACCGAAAGGTGGTCTACGCCGATAAGCAGATGCTGGAGGAAAACATCGTCCGCAAGCACACGGCCTGCCTTATGGTGGACGAAGAAACCGGGGAGATGCTGGAACCAACCACCGGAAGAGGAACCCTTCATACCCCGGTGGCAGAACCGTCTGAAAACACCATGCGCCGCCGCAATGTGCTCAAAACGTAAAGGAGGTTCCCATGAGCTACTTCAACCACATTTATACAGCCTCGCCCGATGAGCTTCCCCATCGGGCGAGAGCTGTCTATCTATACCTTTGTGACCGGGCAGGAAAAGGTAAGGACTGCTGGCCTGCGGTAAAAACGATTGCCTCCGACTTGCAGCTTTCCCGCAGTACCGTTAAACGCGCAATCCATGATCTGGTCAGAGCTGAGCTGATCGAAAAGGAGCCGCGCTACCGGGAGAATGGAAGCAACAGCTCCAACCGTCTCACTTTAAGAAAATAGCAGGGGATGGTAAAGCAAAAGGGCGGATTTCCCGCCAGGGAGGTATTCCGCTCTTCTGCTGAACCCAGGTGCGGTTCACTGTGAACCCACCAGAACCTCTCACTCTAAGAAATTTTATTACAGAAAAAGAATAAAGTGTTGCTTTATATATTCTTGTGTAACACAAGAAACGCTATATTTGTAAACTACAAATTATTGTGGACAAGATGGAGTGAATATAGGTAATTTATTTATATTGTTCTTGTATATTCTGCGCCATCTTGCGTATATTTTCCCGCATTTACAAAGGCTTTATAACTTCAACTTCTACACCAAGCCCCATAAATAATTTGGTACAGGCTCTAGCATTTCACATATGCCTGAGCTGAATTATATATTAAAATTGCTGATCTTTTTCATCAGCAAATCAGGGCAATCAACTAAAGGAGAGTGTCCACTATCTTTAATAATAATCAACTCAGCTTTGTCTCCCAAAGCTTCAACAGTTTCTCTTACTGTAGCTTCTGGTATTATTATATCCTTTTCACTCCAAAAGCTCAGTACCGGAGCCTCTATTTCATTTATTCTGCAATCATCCGCTGAATATCCATTATGTTTATTTGACATGTTAAATAAGGCCAACGCCCAATAAATATCTACCAAGTTCCTCTGTTTTAAGGTTGCATTGATATTTGCAGTACCAACCGTAACCGCATCCAAGATCGAGTACGCTTTTGCCGCTTAAGTCAGGAAATAAGGCATTGAACTGATGCCATTCGCCCGCACCGGATAAGCCTTGCTGACTTCGTGACATTTTCGTATACTCATCAAAAAATTGTATTATCAAAAATGTTGTTCATAGGTTCAAATCGGTAAATTGGAATTTGTAGCCTCGTATATATGCTCGCAATAGACAGTGCGATTCACTTTTTGGCTTTTATATGTAATATGAGAGATAATATCAAGCATATTGCAGTTGGAGGTAAAAACAATACGCTGTGAATTAGAGCATCAAGATCAGCCCCCGCAGAAGCATAGGGGTTATACTCTTGAATATTGTAAAAATAAAATATCCCTCCGAAATAACACATTAATAGTACAATCCCAATTCTAAATAAAATTCTTGGATTAATATTTTTTTTAATTTTAGACCTCATTTAGTAACCTCCTTCACAAAATACAGATAATTCTTGATTAAAATCTGATCGATGCTCAAATTGTGTTACTCAATCGGCAAACCATGTTGTTTCAGGAAAGAGAGCTTATCCCAATAACCCCGTTGAAAAACAATTCTATCATTCACAATCTGGAAGAAACCGCAACCTCGGAGTCCTAATGGGTCGCGCCACTCCATAATCGCCCACTGACCATCCTCAAATATATTCTCCACAATACAAACCATCTTTGCTTGTGCAAATTCATCCTCCAGGAATCTTTTAATATTGTCCCGACCATGTACTGGCTCATTGGCAACCTGATGATTGACGGCATCCTCCGCATAAAGTAACGATAATGTTTCGGCATCAGCCTGATTGAACGCATCAACAAACTTCTGTAAAACCTCTTTTGGTCTCATTCTCGCAACCTCCTGTTATATAAATAATTTAAAATCCAAGCTATCCGACAAATTCTAATATAAAGTAAAACGTTCATAGGCTATCATTTTTCCAGTAGCTGTTTTAAAATTATCATTGATGCATTTTTTTATCTTTTCCTGTTCTTTTTCTTTATCCATAACCGTTAAATTTTCAAGCAAATCAGCTTCCCATTGTATTTGAAAATCAAGTCCATCAATTTTAGATGGAGTATGATGATTGCCTATTATAAAGCATATTCGATCGATATTTTTGCCATAGCCTACCTTTTGTAATATTTCTCTGGCTACTGCTGGTCCTTCTTTTTCTTGATAGACACCGTCAATTGAGCCGTACTTTTTTTGTGCTTCAACGGCACCAATATCATGTAGTATAGCAACAATACAGATTAGTTCTTTTTCTTGATCTCCGATATTTTCACCTTTCATAATATCTTCTGCGTTTTGCAAAACTTTGAGAGTATGATCTATGCCGAAAGGAATTTCTTTGAAAACTACTTTCATCTCTCTGATAATTTTCTCTTTAAACATTGATTACCTCCATTGATACCTCATAGGTGTTTTAATTCTGTATGTCATATGCTTTAGCCATTTGCTTTACCTCCGCATGGTAATTTTGCAATTCTCAATGTTATATATTATTCAAAAAACTCTTTGCAATAAACCACGGTTCCCGAAACATCACCAAGGATTCCATCTTCAAGTTCCAACGCCATAAACGATTCATCTGGCACATCAAATGGTGCTTTAATTCCCCATGTACTTGCGGGCTTAAATCCAAATCGAGGATAGTAGGCTTCATGTCCGAGAACAACGATTGATTTGAAGCCCATTTCCTTTGATTTCTTCAACCCATGAATAATCAATTGGCTGCCGATACCCTGGTTCTGGTATTCAGGCAAGACCGAAACCGGAGCCAATGCCAATGCTTCGTAATTCTGCCCGTCATTTTTAATAAGCAGCTTTGTTAGCATAAGATGCCCGACGATTGCCTTGTTCCTTTCGGCGACAAGGCTGAGTTCAGGGACAAACACATCGCTTTTTCGCAATCTGGCGACCAAAAATTGTTCCCTGTGGTCACTGTGTTCTTCATTCTGAAATGCCTTTTCTACAACAGCTTCCGTAAGTTTATAGTCTTTTCCCGTTTCTTTCCGTATCATGATATCCAACTGTAAATCACCCTAACTTTCCCAAACGCTTTGCAAGGGCAAGCCTTTTTCCTTCCTTGCCGCATCGATTACCTTTTGAATAAATTCTGTCTTTGCGCGTGTATATGCCTCCATGGTACTGCCATTTTCCATGGCGGCTCTCTCTTTTACTTCTCCATATTCATCGGCCAATTTGGGATGCTCCCTTAAATAATCCCTGAGCAGAAATTCGTTGCGCAGATAAAAACCATCGTTGTACGGTAAAACATGAAGATTATGGGTCCAAACTTCATTTGTATATTTTGCAAACAAATATCTGCTTGTCATATCTGTCGGAGTGTGGTGATACTCCTTTGCATTAAAAATGCGCTGATAAAAGGTTAGTTCCGCAAAAGGCGAAACGCCAATAAATATATCTATAACCGGTTTCGCCCGTTGATTGGGTATCGCCGTGCTTCCGATATGTTCAATGGCTACGGCATGAGAACCGAAAAAACGGAGCAATTTTATTTTCTCTTCTTCAAAATTCTTTGTCCAATCCGGGTTATATTCCATAATTTCAATTTTCATGATAGTTTCGTCCTTGCCTCAAAACCCCTGTTTGGTATTATACTCCATATCTCTCCGGTGCAGGAATAGCCTTTTCTGATGCACGGCTAACAGCTTCCCAGTCTTCCCAAGTAACCATCCGTGCTTTTAAGGTATCCATCGCCAAATCGTATACCATGCTGCCAAGGATAAGCCTCAAAGGCGGATTATTGCTGGCTACTAATTTCATAAGGGCTTCCGCTGCCAAGGAAGGATCACTATCGACCGAATCTTCGGAATACTGTTTCGCCAGCTCATCGCAAAGTGTACCGTATGAATCTAATGGATTGCTGTAACTCATCGAAGTGTATAAGTCTGTCCAATATCCTCCTGGTTCCACCATAGTGAGTTTCACTCCGAAATGTTCCGCTTCTTTTGCTAAGGCTTCACTCATTCCTTCCAGCGCAAATTTACTTGCACTGTAAATACCAGACATCGGACCCGAGATAATAGCGCCAATGCTTGTAATCTGTATGATATGTCCAGAACGCTGCGACCTCAAATAGGGCATCACTGCCTGACAAACCCAAAGAGCTCCAAAAAAGTTTGTGTCCATTAGTTTCCGAGCATCGGATTCGTTTAGTTCTTCAATCATACCCAAAGTCATGATACCCGCATTATTAACAACAATATCAAGCCTGCCGAAATGTTTAACTGCTGTTTCAACCGTAGAAAAAACAGCCTCCTTATCTGTAACATCGAGGCTTAATGGAAGCAAGGTTTCTGGATATGTTTCTTTTAGTTTCGCCAAATTATCAATCGTCCTTGCGACTGCAACAACTTTATCCCCGGCTTTCAAGGCGGCGCATGTAAAAGCATAGCCAAGCCCCTTGCTTGCTCCGGTAATAAACCATACTCGTTTATTTTCACTATTAGGTGTCATAGATATTCTCCTTTACTATATTAGAAAGATTATTATAACCTGAGATTAATACTGTTAAATGCTGTGAACCCAGCAACTTTGAGCACTTTGTTTTGAACTCCCAGAAGCCCACCACTCCAAATTATCATCAACCCTGTCCTTTTTTCAGTCCACTTGCGGTTTCATTGTTACTTTGTCATAGCGTCGTGTCAAAAGGCGGCAGAGAATAGCATCTGCCATCAGTACAACACCTGACCAGAAAAACCATGTGTTTACACCTATCACCTCAACAACCGGACCCGCAACAAGTAAGCCTATCGGCATAGAAAGAGTCATGGCGGTCATCAAAAGGGAAAACACCTTGCCCATCATTTCAGGTGCAATGCTTTCTTGAACATAGGCCATAACTGGAACATTCATAAATGTGCCAGAGGCACCCAAGAAGAAGCAGCATATAGCAAATATCCAAAAACCGCTTGTCGGTAACGCTCCGCTAATCAGTGTAGACAGACCCATTAAGCCAATAGCTAAGGATGCCATGAAAAACCTCCTTTTCATGCCGCCCCATACACCAATAACCAAAGATGAAAGAAGCAATCCGCCTGCAAAGACAAATTCCACAATGCTATTGTGCCATGCTTCGCCCATAAAGTGGTTGCGTACCAGCAGAGGGAACAGAGAACCTAAGGGCATATAAAGTATGGTCATCAGCAGCATGGGGGAAAACACAGCCATTAAAGGCTTATTTGCTTTCATTGCGATAAAGCCCTGCTTCATGTCAGACAATACACTCATCTTCTCATTGGTTTGCGGAATATCTGGAATTATAACAAATAGGAGGCAAACTATCGCAAAAGCGGCTCCCAGTATATCCACAATCATAATGGAGGAAATAGGTAGAAATGACATAAGCGCAGCACCCAGCACAGGCCCCATCATGTTGGATATTGATTGGATCATATTTCCCCAGCCCCCTGCTTTGGTCAACATATCTGCTGGCACAAACATGGGTATTGCCGCTTGCATAGCTGGACCGTGAAAGGTATTCCCCAATCCACGCAAAAATAAAACAATGTAGATAAACCAAATAGGGGGTGTTTCCACAAGTAAAAATGCTGCGCCAAGGATGATGCTGGATACAGCTACCAGACCGTCAGCTAAAATCATTACTGTTCGGCGGTTGTATCGGTCGATCCACACACCGGCAAAGGGTCCGATTAACATATTGGGGAGAAAGGCAACTAAGGATGCAATCGTCAAGGTTATTGCGGATTCAGTCTGGATGGTCAGCCACCAGATAACAGCGAACTGCACTGCGGCAGAACCCAAGATTGAAAAAGCCTGCCCTGTGTATATTACAGCAAATTGTTTCTTCCAATTCTTTATTCTGTTCATTATAGAAATCTCCTTATATAAAATTAAAAACGAACAACTGCCTAAGGCGTTGTTCGTGCAGAAAGACATAATTTTACAAGGAGATCTTCAAAAGCGAGGATATACTCATGTAAATATGTCTTTAAGCACAACAAATAAACCCTAAAAAGGGCAGTGCTTAAAAACTAAATTACATGAATATCAAATACATATTTCTACCCCGCTTTCACTTTAAATTATACTATAATTTAACTGCAACCTCAAGATATGAAACGGATTATGTTCTGCTCAATTTCTCAATAGCATCTTCTTCGGAAGACACAAAGAAGATATCTCTTCCTTTATTGCTTTCATATATAAAATCTTTCAGCGGCTTGCTTGTATAGCCGGAAAAGTCGCCAACAATCGCAAACTTAAACTGGTAATTGATAAACTTTTGTAAAATTTCACCGGCAATCCTCGTACTCAAAACAAAAAAGTCCGGGGTCAACGCATCTTTGTTCAATATAATGGAATGGCTTCCTGTTTCATAATTTACAGACATCATGAAATCCAGTGCGGACTGCACATCTGAAATACAAACCTCATCGCTGTTTACAATAGCTATTTCATTGCCGTTAGCCGTAATCTTCTTTATATCCATGATTGAATTATCTCCTAAAAAGTGTGATTTATTGCGCTATCATAACAGGTTACTTGATTTCCTTTATTTTTGTCAGATCATCACTGCATAGGATTTCAAGATTCTCGAAAACCTTTTGAGCAGACCAATCCCACCACTTCAATTCCAGCAGATAGCGGATGAGGTCGTCATCAAACCGCTTCCGAATGATTCTGATTGGATTGCCTCCGGCGATATGATAAGGCGGTATGTCCTTTGTTACAACGGAATTAGCTGCAATGATCGCCCCATCCCCAATATGCACTCCGGGCATAATCGTGACACTCTGCCCAATCCACACATCATTTCCGACAACGGTATCACCTTTGAACGGTAGTTCTTCCAGCGTCGGTGTCACCTTTTCCCAACCGTGGCCCATGATGTTAAATGGGTATGTGGTGATACTGCACATCCTGTGATTGGCACCGTTCATTACAAACTCGATACCTTTGGCAATGGCGCAGAATTTTCCGATTATGAGTTTGTCGCCTAAAAACTCGTAATGATGCGTCACGTGCTCTTCAAACCGCCCCGCTCCGTTATTGTCGTCGTAATACGTGTAATCGCCGACGATGATATTAGGGCGGGTGATAATATTCTTGATGTAGCATACGCTCTTTATCTTTTCATTTGGATAAATGGCGTTTGGGTCGGGACCATACTGCATACAGGATTCCTCCTTGAAACGGGATTTTATAATTCATATTCTATCATCTTAAGCCAATTCGTGACTTCTTCCGATGTGACAGTACCAGTTACAGCAATACCGGGTAGTATTTTCGACTTCGGGCACTCTTTTGCTATATCATTTGCAATTTGGCCGAATCCTCCACCACCGTGTGTGCAAAAGGGTATGATTGTTTTACCCGTAAAATCATTCAGTCTAAGGAAACTCATAACTGGCGGAGCTAATGTTTTAAACCAGTTGGGTGATCC
>CAZJXH010000171.1:5108-8107 GCA_964549475.1 uncultured Oscillospiraceae bacterium | reverse complement strand
GGCGATCCGAAAATCAATTTTGGACTGGTACCGGATATTCAGCATGTCGATTGTCACATCGGACAGCTTGGTATTGCCATCGATATAGGTACCCTTCTGATTGATGATGAGAATTTTTAAAAGGCCGTATTGATTCAGTCCGACCACATGCCAGGCTGGCGTCAGATATCCCTTTTTCTCTCCATAGTCGCCCGGACTTGTCCAATAGCCCAGATTGATGTTATTGATGCTGAAATGGATGTCCGACGGATAATGTTCGTTGGAGCCGGGCGCTTCCGAAGAAATTTCGAAAGACAGCTGCAGTTCTGTCGCCACTTCGCCCACATTGAGCGAGTTCGGCAGGCAATACTCGATATAGCCTTTCCCGAAGCATAAAAAAGCCGCGTTATACCGTTGCGGATAGGAAAAATACTTGATATCGTCAAATTCTCCGATGACACTGTCTTTTGTCGCAATAACGCAGGTCGGGGAGATCTCGTAATTGGAATACTGACCGATATTGATTTCCGCTTCTTTCAGTGTTTTCTTCACCAGATTTTTCTTGCTGATCAGGTCCACAATCAGCTTTTCTTCCTTGACGGAACAAAGCTTTTGTATACCGTGTTTCGCGGATATGGTGCGAATCTGGATAAAGCCGCAGTTTACCAGTTTCTTGATATGAATAGAGATAGTGGCATTGGAAAGGCCCAGATGCTCGGCCAGATCGGTGATGTTCATCTCGCCTTTTTCACTTAACAAAGTCATTATTTCCAAGCGCATTGGAGTTCCCAGTGTACGAAAAGATTCTGCGGCTGCCTGAAAGCTGTCATGATAAATCACATGAATTACTCCTTTTTCTATTTTACAAGTCTTGCTTTAGTTTATCATAAAGCGAATTAATGTCAATATAAGCTACGCAAAGGCAGAACCATGGAAGGGCTGAAATATAGGGACGGTTCTTATATTGCATTTTGTTCCGTTTATGCAATATAAGAACCGTCCCCATATTTCACCCATATTTCATCTTTCAAAAAGCCGAAAGACCTCATCTGATAACACCAGACGGGCATCCTTCGGCTTTCGTGTCTGTTTGCAATTTATGTCTGTAATTCCTGTTTAAAATATGTGTTTGGGATGTCCGCCACCGGTTTTTGCAGATCAAACGGTTCCTGAATTTTGCCTCTTTTTGACCATCCAGTGGAGGATAACCGCAAGGACGCCTGCGAAGACCAACCCGCCAAAGACAATCAGCAGGATGCTCCAGGTCGGCACAGTGCCATATTCCGTGATTTTCTGCGTTTTCGTGATGATTTTCTGTGCGGTATTCGATTGTGTTCCTTGGCTTGTCCCGCTATTCTGGCTTTGGCTCTCACTAAGAGAGCTGCTCTCTTCGCTTGTTGTGTTTTCGCTTGTTGCATTTCCCGGAACGTAAGGCGGTGTGTAGCTGTCATCCGGGAAGCCATCCTCATATTCCACATCGTTGCCGGCAGTCAGGTATTCTGTTTTTGTATCGGCGGAAATCTCTTTATATACGATATTCGTCAGCGTTCCTGTCAGCAGGCGGGCATGAATGACCAGTTTGTTGGCAATCGCCGCATTGTCGTCAAGTCCCTGGGGAATCGTATAATCGCCGATGTATCTCCATCGGGTATCGCTTGTATTGCTGCCGGCGTTTTCTCGATAATACATGCGGCAGACCGCTCCCGATACCCCTCCGCTTGAATTGCAGAAATATTCAAACCGATAATGAAATTTCCCGAAAAACGGATAGCTTTCCGCGCTTTTTGACGAGAAAAGCGTACTGTTCACATACGAAAAATCATCAAAAATCGCACCATCTTTATACCCGACTCCATCCATGGCTGCTGCCCCTCTGTCAAAATACACGCCATACCAGTTGGATTCACTTTCATAGAATGGAATCACACCTATCGCGCCTCCCGGCTTGAGATCGGCGTCAAATTCCAGGGAGAAGCATTTATTTGTGGTGTCATTGACTGTCAAAGACAGGAGACGCGTGTCCCAGAGGCTTGCGCCGCCGGCTTTCAATGTCATGGTATCCGTTGCATCGGAATAGGATGCTGTCCGGACCGTTTTGTCGTATTTGGTGCAATACCCCCATTTGCTTGAATCGATGACAGCAGGATTGACAATCGGGCCGGTGATATTCGGAATCACGGTGATATCGCTGATGGTGCCGTTGGTCAGTCGGCCATGGATGACCACCTTGTTAGGGATGGCGGCATGATCAGCAATCGTATCCGGCATAAGAAACGTGCCGATGCGTTGCCAGGTATCCGTGCCGTTCACTTTGTAGTAGTAATAGGCCGTTCCTCCCGACATAGTCCCTGAATCGCCCATGAAAAACTCCACACGGATCCGCACATTGCTGCCTTTGGTCGAAGCGTAGTCATTCAGCGGGAAACAGGGATACAAAGAATTATTGATGTAAGCAAAATCATCCACAACATTCAAGCTGCCGTTATTCGTCCCCATGATTCCCACCCCGTCCAGGCGCAATCCACCGATATCAAAATAGACACTGTAGAAATTCAGAGCATCCTCAAAGAATGGCGTTACACCAATAGCGCCTCCGCTGCCCAGATCCGAATCAAATTCCACAGCAAAATTCTGCGAGGAAATGTCACTGACCTCGGTATTGATCAACCGGGACGACCAGCCTTGAGCTCCGGAAAAGGTAATGGTGCCGGTATCGGAATCATAAGACGCATCTCCCACATTTTTTTCGGCATCGTTCAAATGCTCCCATGTCGGGGTTGGCACCGGCTGATCTTGTATTTCATCTAAAGTGATGTTGGAAATACTGCCGGAACCCAGCCAAAGCTGGATAACAAGGCGGTTCGCCGTACCTGCGGTATCCGCGACATTATTGCCGAATGTGTAGGTTCCGATCAGCGTGAATTCCGCAGCACCTGCGAATTTTTCATAAACAGTCGCACTTCCACCCGCAAGCGTTCCTCCGCTGCCGTTCCGGTACTCCACCCGGATGCGGCCGCCGG
>CAZJXH010000171.1:0-5008 GCA_964549475.1 uncultured Oscillospiraceae bacterium | reverse complement strand
CCAGTACCGTATTATTCACCACAACGCCGTCCAGGGTCTGCGCCCCGAAGTCCAGCGCAACCCCCGAGAAATGGGTGGCATCTTCATAATCGGGAGAGATCAGCAGCGCGCCGCCCGCCAGATTCACATCAAATTCCACCGCATAATCCTTGCCGGCGAGATCCTTTACTTTGTTATTGATCATGCGGGCCGCCCATCCGTCTGTTTGCCCGAAGGTGATTGTATCGTTTGCTTTATTATAGGATGCAAGCCCGGTTCCCGCCTCGGTCGTATTGATATTTGTCCAGTCCGGCGGGGTGATGTCTTCAAAAGAAAAGTTACCGATAGAGCCGGAACCCAGCCATAGCTGGATGACAAGGCGGTTCGCCGTGCCTGCGGTATCCGCGACATTATTGCCGAACGAATAAACGCCGATCAGCGTGAATTCCGCGGTTCCTGTCAGTTTCTGGTATACGGTCGCACTTCCGCCCGCAAGCGTTCCTCCGCTGCCGTTCCGGTACTCCACCCGGATGCGGCCGCCGGATGCCGCATAGCTGTGTGATGCGGCGACAACCGGTGTATGAGTGCCCGTGTTGATCTGCTCTCTGAAGGAGAAATCATCCAGTACCGTATTATTCACCACAACGCCGTCCAGGGTCTGCGCCCCGAAGTCCAGAGCGACTCCCGCGAAATGGGTGGCATCCTCGTAATCCGGAGAAATCAGCAGCGCGCCGCCCGCCAGATTCACATCAAATTCCACCGCGTAATCCTTCCCGGAAAAATCCGCGATATCGTTGTACAGCATGCGTCCCGCCCAGCCGTCTGTCACACCGAAGGTCATCGTATCCGTTGTATAATTATAGGAAGCAAAACCCGCCGTACTTTCCGCCGTGCTGGTATATTTCCACGAATCAGCCGTTGCAGCAGCGATTGCCAGATTTCTTAACGGAAATAGGGATATGAATAAAGAAAGCATGGAAATACAAGCAATGATTTTTACTGTTCTTTTTTTCAAGATAACACCGCCTTTCTATTTAACCTGGGACCTGAAACGCCCACCGCCTTACCGCTTTAATCCGCCTGAACCGTAATCCTTCAAGCTTTGCTGCAGTCTGCCCAATCCCAATGCATTGGCCGCTTCGATTGAGTCTACGCCGAATGCGTCTTCCATCGCTGCAATCGGGTCGACCATCGCGATATTGCACCACAGCAGGCACACATCGACACTGGAAGCGAAATACTGTTTGGAAATATTCTGAGCCTCGCTGATCAGGCCGTCTTTGCCGTAGGGCAGGCTTCCGTCAATATTGATGAATTGTTTTGTGTTGTTCTGCAGCAGTTTGGCAAAGTCATAATAAAACGAGTTTCCGGTGTAGACATAAAGCTTGAAATATTCGTAGTAGAGGTATGCGGCAAACGTATCCACCGAATTCCCACCGGTTGTGATGATTGACAATCCCGAAGTGCCTGTCAGGGTGCGGTAGATATTGTATTTTTCCTTGCCCCAGACATTGTAGTCAAAGGTATAGACAAACGAGGCTGCACATACCGCCGCGTGCTGTGCGGCATCAAGCCATTTCTGGCTTCCGGTCGCTTCATACAGGGAATCGAAAGCATATAAAGCCATGATCGCCGCTTCCCTGTCAACGACATTTTTACCGTCCGGCGTTCCGCCGTAATATTTCCCGTTCAGATAAAATTCACTGTAGGCATATTCGCCGGCTTTCACTGCCGCTTTCAGATAGTTTTCATTTTTTGTCTGCTCGTACATTCTTATAAGATAACGGATCGGGCAGGTTGTATTGCTTTTACTTGTGGCATTTTTCTCATCCAGAACCGAATAGACTTTCCCTGTGTTTTGATCATATGCCCTGTAATAGGAACCATCCAAATTCTGATTGTTCACAAGCCAGTCGGCAAAAGTCACACATTTCGTAAACCATGCCGTCTTTGCAGTGCCGGCGGATTGTTCCTCGAGATAGGAATCCAGAATTCCCTCCATGCCGTCCGACATATACCTCATGAAGCATGGAATGACATTGGCAGGCGCCCACGCATCACTTAATGTGGCATACCAGATTTTAGGAAATCCATAGGATGTAAAGCTGTCATTCACCCAGAAATCGACGATCGCCTCCCCTTTTTGACGCTGCGCAGAAGAATTCGTCTTGATTCCGTTCCGTATGAGCTGAAATCCTGCCGAAGTCTGCTGCCCGACAAATCCCATGCAATAGTCAAGAGCCGCGATATCCCCGGTCAATTTCAAAGCAAAGGGCATTCCTGTTTTTCCGGGAGCATATTCGTAAGTATAATCGTCAAGCAAAGAAAGCGTGGCTTTATATACCTTGTCAAGGTTTGTGTTGACCGCGGGGATCTGTTCTTTTGCGAATTGCGCCTGATAGGCGGATACCATCGCATTATTGAAGCTGCCTGAATTGTCAGCAGAGAAAGAGACATGGTAGGTATGCTTGACATCATCGCGCACAGGATGGCTGCGCCGGATATAGGAGGTGTTGGAATCATTATAGTTGACGCTTCCCTCAATGCCGGGATAGCAAAGATCCACACTGACATACCCTTCGGTGTTTGATATGCCGATGCTGCTGTAATCGATGTTTTTACTGACAACCCAGCTTGACTGGCTTTCATCAATGCCGGTATACACCTTGCTTGTCACGCGGCCCAGAGTGAAACAATTTCCGGATGTTTTATTCCTGGTCATCACCATGGGAGTCCCCATGTTGGTATCCTTGACCCATATGTTGTCAAGCGACAGCTTGGCTCCGATTGCGTTCAATGTCAGATTCGAGCTGTTTTTAAACAGAATGGACGGGATGAAATATTCATAATTGTCATACGTCGAGGCATTTTCTTCTTTGAACTTGACAATTGAGTTGAACCCGTCGTCTCCGGCTGCTCCGCTTACCACTTTTATATCTCTGACCAATTCGAACCCGTTTCCGCTTTTACTGCCGAAGTATTGGTCTGTAACCGCAAAGACACTTCCAGCGGTGCTTTTTACCTCTGCCGTTGCGATGATTGTGTTATTTTTTACAACGACCTTCTGGTAATTTCCGATAATCATCTCGGTCTTCGATTTATTCCCAAGCAGATCCCCTGCGTCCGCCGTCTTTTTTATCTGGATATTGATCGGATTCACCTGTGTTTCAACGATTTTTCCGCTGTTATCGACAATCCGGGTCTTATACCCCGAACTGTATTTATATATCTCGAACCGGTAATTCGTTTCCTGGACACCATACCCGCCGCCGGATAATGCTTTTGGTCTGATGTATCCTGCAGCGACCGTGACTGCCGCCTGCGAGGCGTTGGAAGTCGCGGATGAACTGCTGCTCGGGCTTGCGTCGCCTGAGCTTGTTTCGCTTGAGCTTGTTTCGCCTGAACTTGAATTAACAGAGCTCACTCCGTTATCTTGCGAATCGCCTCCGGCCTCCACAACGGAGGTCTCGCCGTTAACATATTTTACAGTAAACTGCGAACTGATTGTTATTGCCGATATTGCTCCGCTGCCGATCATAGCAAGAGAAATCACCCCTGTACATAGGAGCAGTGCAAGTTTCTTTTTACCAGTCATCATCATGATCATGATCATTCTCCTCCTTCCTTACTCTTACGATATATTCCAATACTGCCCGGGATTGCCGGTATCACACTGCTGCAAAGCATGACACAGGCAAGCAGGCCTGGGCATAGGACAAGCACAAGTTTCTTTATCCCAATGGCAAATCAAGGTCTTCTATGCTTTTAGTCCTGTGAAAGCAATTCCTTCTACAAAATACTTCTGCGCAGCGACAAAAAGTATTACTGTAGGCAGAAGGGCCAACACGGAACCGGCCAGCATAAACTGCCAGTTTGCCTGGTATTCTGAAATAAAGCTGTTCAACACAATTTGAATCACCTGGTTTTCCTCGGTGTTTATATATAGTAATGGGCCGATATAGTCGTTGTATGCCCCGTTAAAGCACAGAATCACCTGTGTCAGAATCGCAACTTTCGTAAGTGGCAGATAAATTCGCAGGAAAACGCCGCCAAAAGACAGCCCGTCGATAATCGCCGCTTCCTGCAGTTCTTTGGGAAGGCCTGAAATGAACTGCCGTAAAAAAAACATGGTCAGCACCGAGCCGAACATTCCCGGGACAATCAGCGGCAGCAGGGTATCCAGCCATCCGTAGGCGTTAAAAAGCAGATAGGAAGGAATCATCGTCACTACACCGGGGATTACAAGCGTGCTGAACATGAAAGCAAACAGAATCTTTTTTCCCGGAAAATTCAACTTTGCAAAAGCGTATCCCGCCATCGAGCTCGTAAAAACGCCGATGAGCACAGGCGGCAGAATGATTTTCAGAGAATTGAAGAAGCTCCTGACAATCAGAGTCTGGGTAATCACGTCCGCGTAATTTTCCAGCATGAGTTTTGAAGGAAACCATATCATATTGGTGGAATAGATCTCATCGGTCGCTTTGAACGAGGAGATCAGCAGCCATAGGATCGGCAGGAAGACAAAGATTGCTATCAGTGCCAAAATCAGATATTGTGTTATTTTAGAAGCGATCTTCAATGCTTTCCCCTCCCTAGTTTTCGTATGAGACCCATTTTTTCGACAAGCTGAAATTCAAAGCCGTAGCAACGATAATGATAAGCCCGAGGGCCCATGCGACAGCACTTGCATAACCGGGTGAGCCGAAGGAGAACGTCTGCTGGTATACATAGACACCGGCCGTAGTGAAATCTTCGGAGCTTCCGTTGCCCGACATGACCATGAACCGTGTGGAATCCTGCAAGGCGCCGATGATTTGTGTGATAAGGATATACAGAGTGATCGGCGAAATCACTGGAAGCGTGATATACCGGAATTGCTGCCATGCATCCGCCCCGTCGATCATTGCCGCTTCATAATAGACACCGGGAACATTTTTCAATGCTGCATAATACAGCAGGACAAGAATGCCGATACCGCCCCAGATGCCCATAACGATCATCGACGGCATCGCCAGATCCCCTGCCAGGA
>CAZJXH010000170.1:0-8126 GCA_964549475.1 uncultured Oscillospiraceae bacterium | reverse complement strand
TTCTGCCAGGGTAGAAACCATTCCCGCTTTGGCAGGGCGGGGACGGGCTGTCCGCTCAGCCGCTCTGCAAATCCTGCGAATGAAGTCCGATGTCCCGCCACAACTGGACTTCCAAGGAATTTCATGATTTTTACGGCGGAGAAACGGGGTTTATATGTGTTATTCCACAGAGCAGCTTTTAAGCCTTGGAATGGATGTCATCCGCGAAGCGGAAACAGGCGGAGCCAAGCTTCGGCTTCTCGGAGGAATCGCATTCTATCTGAATTCACCGAACGCCAGGAACCTGCCGCAATTCCAGCGGATATACAAGGATTTGGATTTTGCAGTCAATTCCAAAGGAACCGGCGCCATCACCAAAGCATTTAAAAAACTCGGATGGACAGAGGATCAGCATTTCAACGCTCTTCACGGCGCAACCCGCATGCTTTTCTATTATGGAGAAGAGCTGGATCTGCAGGTGGACATTTTTGTCGGCGTGTTTGAACAGTGTCACAATCTGGATTTTGAAAAAAGGCTGGCATTATCCTCGCCGACGCTCCCGCTCGCCGACCTGCTTTTGACAAAAATGGAGATTCATCAGCTGAACCATAAGGACGTATTGGATGTGATCATGCTGCTTTATGACAATTCTTTCGGATGGAACCGGCCGGAGCAGGATGCGGATCTGGATTTTATTGTCAGACTGACCAGCAGCGACTGGGGCTGGTATACCACCGTCCATGACAACCTCGAAATGATCGAGGGCATGGCGGAAGAGTTTGTGAAGGGCGACGACCTGCAGCGGATCATGAATATCATCCACTGGATCCGTACGTCCATGGAAGTCGCACCGAAATCCACAAAATGGAAACTGCGCAATTACATCGGGCGCAGATCACCATGGTATGAACTGCCCGAGGAAGTAAACAGATAAAAAGAAACAGATAGAAGGAAACCGTTAGAAGGAGCAAAAACATGGCATTCAAGATATTTTTTACCACAGATATACACGGATCGGAACGCTGTTTTCGGAAATTTGTCAATGCTGCCAAATTCTATGAAGTCAATGCAATCATTCTGGGCGGAGACATTACAGGAAAAGCGATTATCCCGATTATCCGGGAGGCGGGCGGGATGTACTCCGCGACCATTACGAACACACCCCGCCAGATTTCAGGCGATGAGCTGGAAGCGATGCAGAAAGAAATCCGCTTCAACGGCTATTATCCCTACATGACTACAACGGATGAACTTGCCGAGCTGGAGAAGGATCCGGATGGAAAGAAAAAGCTTTTCCGGGCGGCTATCAAAGAAAGCCTTGAAAACTGGTTCGCTCTTGCCGAAGAACGGCTGAAACCGCTGGGAGTGAAAATTTATGTCTCCCCGGGAAACGATGACGATGAAATTGTCGATGAAGTGCTTGCCGCTTCGTCTTATATAATCAATCCGGAGGAGAAGGTGGTCGAGATTGCGCCCGGCATTGAAATGATGTCTTTCGGCTATTCCAACCCCACTCCGTGGAACAGCCCGCGCGAGCTTTCCGAAGAGGAGCTGAAAGTCCGGATGACTGCGATAGCCGGGAAAATGTCCTATAACGGAGTATCGATTTTCAACCTGCATGTTCCTCCCTTCGATACGCCGATCGACCAGGCGCCAAAGCTGGATGCCAGTCTCAAGCCGATTGTAGAAGGCGGCCAGGTCGCAATGGCGGGATGCGGCAGCAAAGCGGTCCGAAGCCTGATTGAGACCTATCAGCCCACACTCGGGCTGCATGGACATGTGCACGAAGGAGCGGGAGCGACCCGCATCGGGAAAACCATCTGTCTCAATCCGGGAAGCGAATACAACGACGGGGTCCTGCGGGGGGCGATTGTCACGATCGAGCCAAAATCAAAAAAGGTCCAGTACCTGCTCACCGTAGGCTGACCGTCATGAACAAGAGAAATGACATCATGAAAATCGTCATGGAAATCGCCGAAAAAGCAGGGGAGATCATTCGCAGCGGCTGGGACATGAAAGACCTTTCAGAAAATCTGAAAGGGGAGATCAATCCGGTTACCGAAATCGACCGGAATGTGGAAGATTTCGTGACAGTCCAGCTTTTACAGAAATTTCCGGATTTCGGTATTCTGGCAGAAGAGGGGTATGAACGCGCCGGAAACGGTAACGCGCGATGGATTGTCGACCCTTTGGACGGAACCACGAATTTTATCCTGAGATACCCGTCCGTCGCTGTTTCGATCGCACTGGAGCGGGCCGGGGAGCTGGTTCTGGGTGTTGTCTACAATCCGATTCAACACGAGATGTTCACTGCCGAAAAAGGGCGCGGCGCATTCTGCAACGGGAAGGCCATCCATGTCTCGAAGACCCCGGCGCTTTCGTCCGCAGTGATCGGCTCCGGTTTTCCGTATGATGCGTGGGAGAACCCGGATAACAACACCGCGCAATGGGCTGGATTAATCAAAAAGTGCCGGTCTCTCCGTTGTGACGGATCGGCCGCACTGGATCTGTGCCGTGTGGCGTCCGGCCAATTCGACGGGTATTGGGAAAAAGGCCTGTCCCCGTGGGATATGGCCGCCGGAATCGTCATTGCCCGCGAAGCGGGAGGAATGGTTACCGATTATTCGGGAGGGGACAAACTATTGTCTCTCGGCGAAATCATTGCTTCCAATCCTTTTTTACATATTGAAATGAAAGAAATTATCAATAGCAAACGGATATCGTAGAAATTTATTGGAGATGGAATGTAAATGAATTTTACTTTTTTATCCGACATAGACGGCACGCTGGTTAAAACGAACCATCCGCTGTCCCGAGCCACGATCGATGCCGCGCAGGCATTCGTCGATGCCAAAGGATATCTTGCCCTGTGCACAGGCAGAGAAATCCGGTCAGCCGGGGGAATCGCCCGGATGCTGCCGGTCAACGCGCCCTGCATTTTATGTGGCGGCGGGATGATTTATGATTTTACCACACACAAAATCCTCTGGATGCAAGCATTGGATGCACAGATCACAGAGGTCATCGATACGGTTTTCCGGCACAGTCCTTCTGTCAGCATTGCAGTCTATACAGACAAAGGGATCCATACGATCCGCACGAACCGGTTTATTGCCGAACACGGCGTATTCGAGGATCGGACAGCTCCTTTATGCAAACTTTCCGAACTGCAAGGAGGCATTCTGAAGGTCCTTCTGACTTGCGAGGAGATACCGGTTCTTGAGGAATTGAGGGAAACGGTCATCGATCCGGATCTTTTCGAATACGCATTCGCCGCTCGAAGATTCTGCGAGATCACTCCCAAAGGAATCAACAAGGGCACCTCCATGCTGAAGCTTGCAGAACGGATGCAGCTGCCCGGGAATCATTTCTTCGCAGCGGGAGATGCCGCAACCGATCTGACAATGCGAAAAAACGCAGATTGGTTCTTTGCTCCTGAAACCGCGCCGGATATTGTCCGCGCATCGGCAGACCATATTATCCCCGGCCCCGCCGAATCCGGCATGGCGCAGGCGTTTGCCCGTGCCATCCGCTATATGGAGGAGAGCCGGACGAAGAATGGTCCGGAATAATTTGTTGCCTTCTACATGCTTTTATATCCGGCGGCACAGCTGTTCCGGATTTTTTTATGTCTTCCTATTTTTTTCTTTTCTATGCCCAATTCCGCCTTTCGCAGACAACCCGCTTTTGTCCTGTTTTTCAATGCGATGATTGTTTTCTTTCTCCTGTTTTCGGAGATAATCACTTGGAGTGCATTTATCGGCAAAAAAACTATATAAAAATTTTATGCAATAAGAGAACCGTCCCTATATTTCATTCTGAAGGTCCTTCTGACTTGCGAGGAGATACCGGTTCTTGAGGAATTGAGGGAAACGGTCATCGATCCGGATCTTTTCGAATACGCATTCGCCGCTCGAAGATTCTGCGAGATCACTCCCAAAGGAATCAACAAGGGCACCTCCATGCTGAAGCTTGCAGAACGGATGCAGCTGCCCGGGAATCATTTCTTCGCAGCGGGAGATGCCGCAACCGATCTGACAATGCGAAAAAACGCAGATTGGTTCTTTGCTCCTGAAACCGCGCCGGATATTGTCCGCGCATCGGCAGACCATATTATCCCCGGCCCCGCCGAATCCGGCATGGCGCAGGCGTTTGCCCGTGCCATCCGCTATATGGAGGAGAGCCGGACGAAGAATGGTCCGGAATAATTTGTTGCCTTCTACATGCTTTTATATCCGGCGGCACAGCTGTTCCGGATTTTTTTATGTCTTCCTATTTTTTTCTTTTCTATGCCCAATTCCGCCTTTCGCAGACAACCCGCTTTTGTCCTGTTTTTCAATGCGATGATTGTTTTCTTTCTCCTGTTTTCGGAGATAATCACTTGGAGTGCATTTATCGGCAAAAAAACTATATAAAAATTTTATGCAATAAGAGAACCGTCCCTATATTCCACCTATATTCCAAAAGTATCGATAAAAATATTTATTTCCAGGTGTTGACAAACAAAAAGGATGGGTATATTATGAAAATATAAATAAATGAACGCAGTTCACCATAGATGAACAGACTTGTTTATGATGGAGGAGAAAGAATGACTGACAAATTTACCGGCGGTGTGTGGCCGACCATGATAACCCCTTTTACGGATGAAAACAAAATCGATTATCCGGCGTTGGAAAAATCAATTGACTGGTATATCGAAAATGGCTCATCCGGATTATTCGCCGTATGTCAGTCCAGTGAAATGTTTTATCTGACATTGGAAGAGCGGGTGGAACTGGCCCGTTTTACAAAAAAAGAAGCAGCAGGGAGAGTTCCGGTGATCGCATCAGGCCACATTTCTGACAGCGTCGCCGACCAGGAAGAAGAGTTGAACCGGATGGCGGAATCAGGAGCCGATGCAATTATCCTGATTTCAAACAGACTGGCAAAAAAGGAAGAGAATGATGAAATCTGGATTGAACGGCTGGATCAAATGATTCAGCGTCTGCCGAAGGAGATCCCCCTTGGATTCTATGAATGCCCCTACCCTTATAAAAGAGTATTGACTCCGAAGACCATTGAATACTGTGTGAAATCCGGCCGGTTTTATTTCTTGAAAGACACAAGCTGCGATATCGGAAACATCCGTGAAAAACTGACTCTCATCAAGGATTCCAATCTGAAGCTTTACAATGCGAATACGGCGACTCTGCTTCAAAGTGTACAAATGGGCGCGGTGGGGTACAGTGGTGTGATGGCGAACTTCCACCCGGATTTGTACGCATGGCTGCTGCAGAACAGAGAGGCCTTCCCTCAAAAAGCGGAAGAACTGCAGGAGATTCTCAGCATGTGCGCATTGATTGAACGCCAGCTCTATCCGATCAATGCAAAATACAATATGCAATTGAACGGCATCGGGTTTGCCCTGCATAGCAGAAGCCGGAATACGGACAAAATGACAGAGACGTTCAAATCGGAAATCCGACAATTGAATTCCTTGTCAAAAAGACTGAGTCAAGAATATAGCCTCATTCAATCATGATTTGCTTGAAATGGTGAAATAATTACCCAAGGAGGAGCCGATATATGAATTTGGTAAAAGCTTTCAAACAGGAAAAAAGTGACAAGACCCTGGCTGTCCTGTTTCTTCTTCCTGCGATTGTACTGATTTGCTGTATTACATTAGTCCCCATTTTCTTTGCTTTCCGGACGAGCCTGTTTTCAACGAATTATGCAGAACTGGTTGATTTTATCGGATTTAAGAACTATGTAAGCATTTTAAGCACGGCAAGCGGTTGGCAGAAAATCATCCATTCGATTCTATATGTGATTTTATCGCTGGTTATGGTTATTCCTTTGGGAATCGGACTTGGCTGTCTGCTAAATCGCAAGATCAAAGCAAAAGGACTGCTTCGGACGGTCATCATCATCCCGTGGGTTCTTTCCCAGACCGTAACGGCTCTTCTTTGGAAATGGCTGCTGAACAGCAGTTTCGGTCCCATTGTCTATCTGGTCTATTCGGTGACAGGGGTGAAGCTTGACTTTTTCAATACTCCGCTTGCCGCCCAGATCACAGTTATTCTCGCCAATGTCTGGAGCTCTTTTCCCATCGTCCTGATCCTTGTCTTAGCCGCATTGCAGACCATACCGACGGAAATGAATGAAGCCGCGCGGGTCGACGGTGCCTCGGGCTGGCAGATATTCACCCGGATTACGCTGCCGATGATCAAGACGACGATCGTTACAGCGATCATTATGCAAAGCATGGAATACTTCAATATGGTGACGCTGATTTATGTACTGACAGCAGGCGGTCCGTTCGGAGCGACAGAGACAACCAGTGTGATCGCATTCAAAGAAGGATTTGATTTCTGGCACATGGGAATCGGCGCGGCGTACAGTGTGATTATTTTCTTTATGAATGTCATCTTCAGTGCGATTTATGTAAAAATGATCAAATCCAAAAAAGAGGATTAATCCAATGCCAATGGAGGGGAAAAGGATGATACAGAGCAGCGGTTCGAGAATAAGGAAGGGAAACCTGGAACGGAATCCCGGAATGGATGCTTTTACCTATGTTTCATTAATAATCATGGCAGTCATTACGATGACCCCGATTTTATGGGGATTGTCGACATCACTCAAAGAAGCTGCGGAAATCAACAAATTTCCACCGGTGGCCCTGCCGTCGGTACTGGATTTTTCCAGTTATTACAAAGTGCTTTTCCAGTCCAATTTTATAACCTATTTCGTAAACAGCATCGTCGTAACCGTCCTTTGCGTCATTATCTCCACCATCATCGCGGCGCATGCGGCCTATGCGATTTCCCGCTTCAACATCCGGTTTAAAAATCAGATCATGTTCGGCATACTGATGACAAGCATGGTTCCAACCGTCGCCTTGCTGATCCCCCTGTATATCCTTTCCGTGAAAGCCGGATTATACAACACCCACTTTCTATTGATTCTTATTTACACATCCTGGCGGACACCGATTCTTACATGGATTCTGAAAGGCTTCTTTGACAAGTCTCCGGTTGAGATCGAAGAAGCGGCACGCGTGGACGGGTGTTCGAAGCTGATGATCTTTTACCGGATTGTCCTGCCGATATCCAAAGCAGGAATCATCTCTGCGGCATTGCTTTCTTCGGTTTACGTCTGGAATGATTTCCTGGTATCCTTCACCTTTACGACAAAAGAAGAACTGCGGATGATTTCGATCGGCTTATACAATTATATAACACAATACGGTGTGCAGTGGGGCGAACTCATGGCCGCAGTCATGATTTCCATTATTCCGATTATCATATTGTTTGTAAGCATGCAGTCGAAGTTCGTCGAAGGACTGGCTGCTGGAGCGGTTAAAGGCTGATCACCGGTTGACTGCTTAGAGGATTGGATAAAGGAGGGCAGCAAAAGACAATAAATAAATTTCATATTTATCATCAAAATCATTAAAATTCAGGAGGAAAAAAAATGAAAAAAATTATCGCATTAGGCATGGCCGCAATGATGATCTTCTCTTTTACGGCATGCAACAAGCCGACAACGGCTCAACAAACAAGCACCGCCTCTTCATCCGCAGCTGCGAAGAAACCCGTCAACATGAAATTGTGGATATTCTTGAACCCGGCATCCACAGAAGATCCCAGAAACGTGGTCCTCAAGGAAATCGTCGAGGAGTACAACGCAGGCAATGCCAATAAAAATGTCGTTACTGTCGAGAGCATCAACTGGCAGAAATTCGAATCCCAATCCATCCAGGCTGCAGCGGCAAAAACCGGACCGGATATCATCAACATCTATACCGATATGCTGAGACAGCACATCGCAGGCGGCACCGTCCAGCCCATGACCGCAAAAGCGAAGGAATTCATCGCAACCATGCCGGATTATACCTACTCGGCCGATGACCTTAAAATCAGCAATGAAATCTATACCCTTCCATGGGAAAGCAGGACGTTCCTCTACTGGTATCGCAGCGATATTTTCCCGACAGTGCCGGCTACGCTCGACGAATTGGCGGCAACGGCCGGAACGAAAACCACAGACCTTGCGATGGGCTTTGTGATCGGCCTTTCAGACGGAGCCAACGGAGCGAGCTTTATGGAATCCTTTATTCCGATGATCCGGTCGGCAGGCGGGCAGCTTTTTGATGACAGCGG
>CAZJXH010000169.1:0-8165 GCA_964549475.1 uncultured Oscillospiraceae bacterium | reverse complement strand
TACGGCATAACCGGACTAATCTTCATTATATCGTTCAATCAACGGATTGATTGCATCCATGACCGCCCGTACCACACAGTCGAAAGAATCGTGATTCAATATAGCGGATCCGCAGAACTCCACGCTCTGATCCTCGCTGTAAACCGTCAATGCGACAACAACCGTCTGGATATTCGCCATATTGATAATTTTGATATCGTCAAGAGATATGATATTCTCTTCCTGTAAAAATTGCTCGATCGCATGGATTGCGGCTTCTCCGGTGAGACGCAGGCACAGCGTCGCATTGTTCATTCCGGTGCACTCTCCGGTATAAATGTCCTGATCTTTTTCAAGCGTCACTTTTACGAAATATTTTGACTGCATGCTGGTACGTTCGATGCTTTTGATCCGCAGACGGCGGTCATCCTTGTTCTGGGTCGAGTCTTTCACCTGGGCGATGCTGATCTTTTTATAATCCATCTCGATTCCATATACTGTTGCAAGAATGGATTGAATATCACGGGAAATCTGTTTGGCGCTTCGGGATTCGTTTGCCACGATATGAACTTCTCTAATGCTGTCATTTTCATTTAAAAGAATTCTACAATTGATCACCGATTTCAAATTCTTGATAAGATCTTCAATTTCTTTGATTTCCATGAATTCCTCCTCGAAAACCCTGCATTGTCCACTTCTTTGATTATCTCTATTGTCCTCTTCTTTGATTATCTCTTTAAATTATTTTAATTATACTTTATTATTGCACGCTTACAATTGTTATCTCATTACGTTTTCGTAACAATTTAGTCAGAAATGTTACAGGACCTGCTTGATCGCCGCCATCGGATTGATCGGCATATATTAGAAATAATAAAGTATTTGATGAATTTATTGATCGTAGGAATTGAAATGCTTTCTTGTTTTATCGCAGATAGTGTATAATAACGGATGGAAGATTCTACATTATTGGCGAATGGAAGATTCTCCGTTTATTAAAAGATGAAAGATTCCGCTTTTATGGATGGATTTCGTTCCTTTCTGATACAGGAAGGAATCGCGGCATATTCTCCGAATGGATTTGGAGAGCGGGATATTCCCCGAATAGATTTGGAGAAAGGAATTTTATTCATCCGTTGACCCATTTTTGATGAATAGTCTCAGGTATAAAAAATGAAACATCACACAATGAAACATCGCTATTTGTCCTTTTCGATTCTATCCGGCCCTCATCCGAAAGAGAAAGCATACGCCGGAATTGGTCTGAAGCGCTATTTGATGAAATCCATTCGTTTTCTCGGCGTCGGCATCCTTTCCTTTGCCATGCTTTCCGGTTGTAAAGCCGGACTTCCCGGTAACAGCTCCAATACAGGTTCTGCGGATGGGCCCTATACCATTGTCACGTCTTTTTATCCTGTCTATATCAGCGTCATCAATGTAACAAAGGGAATCGATTCCGTGAAAATTGTCAATATGACAACCGCACAGACCGGATGTCTTCATGATTACCAGCTAAGGCCTCAGGATCTGGAAATGCTTGCGCAGGCCGATGCATTTGTTATCAATGGCGCCGGTATGGAGTCATTCCTGGATAATGTGATCGCCCAGCAGCCCAATCTGACAGTCATCGATGCCAGCAAAGGGGTTGAAACCTTGACAGACCCGTCCGGCAAGATCAATCCCCATGTCTGGGTCAGTATAACCAATACCATGAGCCAGGTGCGCAATATCGCAGACGGGCTTGCATTGCTGGATCCAAAGAACGCTCTGGCCTATAAGACAAATGCCTCTCTTTACCTTTCGAAGTTGAGCACCCTGCGGAAGGACGCAAGCGAGAAATTATCCTCGTTGAAAACAAGGGATATCATCACATTCCATGAGGCTTTCCCGTATTTTGCCAAGGAGTTTGATTTGAATATTCTTGCGGTGATCGAACGGGAGCCCAATTCAACGCCCACCGCCAAGGAACTGGAGTCGACCATTAAAATTGTCAAAGAATCGGGTGCGAAGGCACTTTTCGCGGAGCCTCAATATTCCAGCAAAGTCGCTCAAACCATTGCGGATGCGACGGGTGCGAAAATTTATAATCTCGATCCTGTTGTCACCGGAGAGTCCGATTCCAGTGCCATCGACAACTATGTCCGCACGATGGAAAAAAATGTCGCAACACTGAAAGAGGCGCTGGGATGATTCATCCATCCCCTTTTTACGAAACGGAGGTATCGCTCGTTGATTCATTCCACTGAAACAAAATGCTCCGATCTTTGTTGCACAAAGATTGAACATTTCAATGTCCGCTTTTCAAACACATCCATTTTAGAAGAAGTGAATCTGCATATCCACTGTGGGGAGCTGACTGCGATTATCGGCCAGAACGGCGCTGGTAAAAGCACACTCCTCAAAGCCATGCTGGGGGAGATTTCCCATGCGGGCACCATGTCTTTTTTTGATGAGAAGGGGATCCGTACCGGCGCTCCGCTGATCGGATATGTTCCGCAGCATCTCACGTTCGACCGGGATGCCCCGGCAAGTGTCCTGGATTTGTTCCGGTCTGCGAATTCCTCTATTCCGATCTGTTTTTGGAAAGAAGGCAATGCAGAAGAAAAAGTCATCCGGAGTTTGCAGGCGGTCAAAGCAGAACATCTGGTCCGCAGAAAGCTTGGAGTCTTATCCGCAGGAGAGCTGCAGCGGGTGCTTCTTGCACTGGCATTGGATCCAATTCCTGATTTGCTGCTCCTGGACGAGCCGGTATCGGGAATCGACCAGAACGGGTTGGATTTGTTTTATCAGATTCTATCCGAAATCAAGTCCAAATACGACCTTTCCATCATTCTTGTTTCTCATGACCTGGATTATGTGCGTATGTTTGCAGACCGTGTCATCCTTTTAAATAAAACAATTCTTCTGAACGGCACTCCAGCGGAGGTTTTTTCTGCGGAAATCACGGCAAAAACATTTGGTATGGCCTGGATGCAGAGCTGTCCATCCGGAAAGGAGGAAAAGTAACATGCTTCCATTTTTATACGATGTGATTGAAGCGCTTCTTCCATTCCAATGGGTTCAATCGGATTTCATGAAAAACGCCTTGATTGCGGTTTTACTGGCGACTCCGCTGTTTGGGCTCCTTGGAACGATGGTGGTCAACCAGAATATGGCTTTTTTCTCCGATTCGATCGGTCACAGCGCCTTTACCGGAATCGCCATCGGCACATTGATCGGAATGGTCAGCCCGATCCTGTCCGCTACTATCTTTTCTATTATATTCGCGATTATCATCACCATCATCAAAAACAAGAGCAGGGTGTCAACCGATACCGTGATCGGCGTTTTTTCTTCTCTTGCCATTGCGCTGGGGATTGTATTGCTGTCTTTTCATGGGGGATTCGAGAAATATTCGTCCTATCTTGTCGGAGATCTGCTCAGCATCTCCAAACAGGAACTGCTCACTTTGTTTATCGTTTTCATTTTTATTCTAATCACCTGGATTATTATTTATAATCGTCTGCTTCTCCTGAGTGTGAATCCTTCGCTCGCCAGGAGCCGTGGCGTGCGGACGTTGTCCGTGGAGCTTGTTTTCACTTCGATTATCGCCGTCATTGTCACGATTTCCATTCAATGGGTCGGGCTACTAATCATCAACTCTCTGCTGGTTCTCCCTGCCGCCGCCTCCCGCAATCTTGCAAGGAATGTCCGCCAGTATACCCTGATCTCGGTTGGAATCGCTTTGTTCTCAGGGGTCAGCGGATTGATCGCATCGTATTATCTGAACACACCAACCGGTGCGACAATTATCCTGATATCCGGAACCCTCTTTTTTATCTCGTTTTTATTCAAGGGAAAATCTTCCTAGTTGAAACACGGGGAAACAGGGAGGGAAATATAGGGACGGTTCTTGTATTTCATTTTATTTCGTTTATGAAATACAAGAACCGTCCCTATGTTTCACCATGTTTCAACAATCATTTATTTCAGAATGTCAATTGCTGCCGAACAGATATTTGGCAAAAGGACTGCTGGATGGGATCACCAGCTTCGTGTTATCTTTAATGGTGAGCTTGTAAGCTTCCAGCGTATTGTAGAATCCGTAGAAGTCCTTGTCCAGACCGTATGCGTCATTGTAAATCTTGGCTGCCGCCGCATCCCCTTCCCCTTTCAGGGTTTCAGACTGTTTCTTTGCTTCCGAAAGCAGGATCATGACTTGTTTATCCGTTTCGGATCTCGCTTTCAGCGCGATTTCATCACCTTCAGAGCGGAATTGGGCTGCGATCCGTTCGCGTTCGGTGATCATGCGCTTATACACGCTTTCATAATTCTCCTCCGGCAGTTCCGTGCGCTTGACACGGATGTCAAAAACCGATATCCCATAGGCTTTCATATTTGTCGATACTGAAACTGCAAGGTCGTTTTGTATTTTCTCCACTTCTACCTTGTTGGTGATCAGTGTATTTGAATCCATTTTCCCGACTTTTTCATTCATCATCGAATAAAGAATGTCATCCAATCTTTTTTGTGCCTCTTCCACACGACCCATCGTCACTTCGAAAAGAGCGGGATTCTCGATCCGCCATTGGGCGTTGTTGTCAAAAATCAGTTTTTTCTTATCCGATGTGATGACCTGGCGGGGTGCTGTATCATAGGTTAAAAGCATATTGCTGTATTTCTTCACGCTGTCAATAAACGGAATTCTGAATTTAAGCCCAGTTCCGTAAAAGACCTTGATGTCATCCAGTCTTGCATTTTCGGAAATAAGCCCCGCAGTGACATTTTCAGCTGCTGCTTCTGTTTTCACATAGACTGCTACGATTTTACCGAATCGCATTACTGCCGCAGATTCATTTTCATTTAATTGAAAAAAGCACAGCTCGAAAACAATAACGAGGGCAGCTAAAACAACTAAGATAATAATATTTCTCTTTTTCATTTTCATTTCTTTCTCCCTCCTTCTATTTCGTTGCAGCAGATGCGGTCTCACCCGACATCGGCAGGAATTTGAGGACTTCTCCGTTGTCATTCATGATATAGACCTCTTTGACCTGCGGCAGGATTGTCTTGATCGCTTCCAGATAGAGGCGGGTTCTTGTAACTGCAGGATTGGCGGCATATTCTTTCTGTATGGAAAGGAATCTGGCAGCATCTCCTTGTGCTTCGTTGATACGCTGTTGTTTATACCCTTCTGCCAGGTTCAGCAATTGCTGGGCTTCTCCTCTGGCGACAGGCAGCTTCTCGTTTTCGTATTTTGTCGCTTCATTGATTTTTGCATTCTTGTCTTCCTTGGCGGAGGCGACTTCGAGAAAAGCAGCCTTCACTGGATCGGGCGGCATCGCGTCTTGAAGCTGGATCGCCGTGATGGTGACCCCGAAATCATATTTGTCGCAAATGGACTGTAGAGATTCCCGGATTTCGAATTGGATGGTTTCTTTCTTGTCGGTCAGGATGTCATCCAGCGTGTGTGCCGCTACAACCCGGCGATAGGCGGATTCTGTTATCGTACGAAGAGAAGATTCCTGCTCATCGACATTGAAGAGGTATTTGTAGCTATCATTGATTTTATACATGATCGCCCAATCCGCAATGACCAGGTTTTCGTCGGCGGTCAGCATCCGGGATTCAATCAGCAGATCCTCCTCGGCAAGCTCGTTGTTGCTTCGATACCCGAATTCCATCCGACGGATCCCCTCGATATCCACAACGATTTTTTGTTCGATAAATGGCATTTTGAATTTAATCCCCGCCTCTTTTTCTGTTCTCACATGCTTCCCGAAAAGGGTGATCACGGCCTCTTCATTGGATTTTAGAAAATAGACGTTGGATAGCAGTGTAATTGCTAAAATAATGACAATTGCAATGCTGACAATCCATTTCAACGGTAATTTCGTTTTAAGTCCCTTAAACGTAAAGTTATTTACAAAATCATTCGGTTTCTCGCTTGAATTCATGTTTTTTCTCCTCTCATCGATTTTCCATTCTTCTTTGGTTTTTAATTCATTTTCAAAATCTCAAGACTATCATGGCTTTTTGTTCGTTTATATCAGAAATAATTTCCTTTTGTGTATGATGTCAAAGTGAAATCCGGAAGTCATTCTGTCTTGTTTTTGTTACTGTGTATTTTAACGGTTTTGGTCAATATTTACAACTGTTTTTTAACAAAGGAGTCTGAGAGGAGTCCAAGAAGGCTGAACCTGTCCTTATAATGAAGTCCGGGAAGGATTGCAGCAGAGATTGAAGGAATTTGCCAGTGGAGAAAGCAGCGCGAAAACAAGCGCGAGAAATGAAAAATAAGATTTGGAATCGAACGTCTACTCATGTAATTAATTTTTGCTTGAAAATACAATATCGCCTTATTATTACAGTAGTTGTAATGTTAATGTAATGTTATTTGTAATCTTATTGAAAAAATAGTTCTTGTGCAAATGCTTATTCTGTGGTATCATAGCTTAAGGTCACAGTCATGAATCGAACTCTTGAAGATTATCTACTACCTCCTTCCACTATTAGGGTGCAAGTATTTTAAGTCCACAAGATCCCAATTCAGAGAATTTTGTCCTAATAATTTAAAGGAGGCATACTAATGCCAGATAAAACAATTGCATGCAAAGACTGCGGAGCGGAATTCATCTTTAACGAAAGCGAACAAGCTTTTTACAAAGAAAAGGGTTTTGAAAATGAACCCCAAAGATGTCCTGATTGCCGTAGAGCAAGAAAACAACAGCGTAACAACAACGGTGGCGGCGGCGGTTACAATCGCAACAGCAACTGGTAGACACTAGTTCTCAAGCAAAAAGGAAACCCGGTAATTTATTTTACCGGGCTTTTTTATTTTCTACAAAGGGACGGTTTCTTCTGTTTCAAAGGGACGGTTTTTCTGTTTCAAATTTGCTGTGCTGAAATTCTTCTTTATTCAAAAATTTATTTCAAGTACAGCATTTAAAAATTTATTTCAAGTACAGTGCATTATAAAGAGAAAGGGCTGTCACCGGGCTGTCTTCCCCGTCCCTGTTTTTGATCGGAGCAAACTCTTCTTCCCGTGAAACACGTAATAAGGCAATATCGTCAACCAGTTGAAAAGAATCAAAAATGAACGTTTCGAATTTGATGCTGTTGGCATGATCGGGGTTGATGATTCTCCCGTCCGGCAGCATCCCGTCGGTTTTCTTTTTTGCGATGTGATAAGGGAGCGGAAACGAGGCGATCTTGTCCAGAATATCCATGCTGAACATATACATGACAATACCGATATCCCCGAACAGGAATTCCCCCTGCTCATCTTTCGCTTCTGCCTTTTCTCTGGAAATTTCGGTGTACTCCACATAAGAAGGCTTTCCGTTCTTATAGCAGAACACGCCGGCTTTTTCGTCATAACTTCTTTTTAGCGCGGATTTGCATGCGATGGGAAGACCGGCATGGATTGAATACCCGATAAAAAAAGGATCTGCGACATGAACCAGAGCATTATCGATCCCACATATAAAAACCCGCTTGATCCCTTGCTCTTTCAGCCATTGATATTTTCCGGATTTCTGCAGAGAAGAGAAAATCCCTCCGTTCCCGTTTGGCCCGACCGCCAATCCAGCTTCGTTGACAATCGCCCTGCCCTCAAAATCAATAAGGGGAATCATTTCCTGAGGAAAAAACTCTACCCTGGATGAGTCATACCCAAAGAAATCCTGCTGCTGGAAGTACGCCTTCGTCGCCTCATGATTCTCTTCGCTTGTCATAATAAGCCAAGGAATAAAGACACCCGTTTCGGAATGAATCTTTAAAAGCCGCTCACATTGAATTCCAAACAGGGATCTGGGGGGGTTGGTCTCTAATATAAAAGTCCCCTTCGGTCCTTTTAGTCCAAGCCTTGTCCCCTGCCCTCCGGCCATGGTGATCGCCGCAACCTCCCCGCGCTTGATCGCATCGAATCCAAGTTCTGTCATTTCTCTAATTTGCTTTTTCGTCGCTGTCTGTTTGACAAAGCTCTTGATCGGCAAAAGATTCTCTTCTTGTATTGTATTCTCATTTTTATTATTTGCTGCCAACTCATGGTACAGGGCATTGATTTGTGCAAAATCCGTTTTAAGGATTTGCTTTGCGAGCTGATCGGATTTTTGAGAAAACACCGGCTTCATATAATCAGCCAAATGCTCTTGATGATATTTTCTGAAATAGTCCATCGCATGCTTTACCCGTTCTAACATAAA